>WVZU01000168.1:0-2145 GCA_011772275.1 Planctomycetales bacterium
TCCTCATCCAGCTGGCCAAAGCTGGGCAGGCGACATGCCTCGTCCAGCCCCGCGCCGGTGGCGGTCCACAGCGGGTCTCGGTAGAGACAGGGGACGGCGAAGCGAAAGAAAAAAGGCGTTGCCAGCAGCTTGGGGTCGGTCATGGTCTGCAATCGAAGGTCGAGGAGCATACAAAGGCAGCCTGGCGGCACCGCCACTTTTCGGCCCCGCCATTTTAAGGAAGGCTCTGCGGGGCAACAACGTCGGGGCCTGCGTCCGGCCGACGAAGAGGGGCCGGGCGGGGAACGTGGGGCCGGGAGCAGATCGCGAGCCGCTGGCGGCCCGTTACCCGCGACCGCCGGCGTCCGTCTTCTGCTGGCGATAAGCGATAAACGTCAGGTCGTCCGCCTTGGAGGGATGGTCGGGCGTCGGTTCCTGCATCCGCTGGAGGGTATCGCGAGCGATCCGCTGAGCGACTTGAGGCAGCGGTCCCTTCCGAGCCCGCTCGACAATCTCGTGCACGTGCAGGTTATCCGCCAGACCGTCGCTGGCCAAGATCAGGGTGTCACGCAGGGCCATCTTCAGGGAGGGGCCAATCTCGATCCGCATGCTGGGCGAACCGATGATGTTGGAGATCAAATGCCGCTCTTCGTGGTGCATCGCTTCTTGCTCGTCCAACAAACCCGCTTCCACGGCATAGGCCACCGGGGAATGCGAAACCGTCTGCAACTTGATTTTGCCGCGGTTGCCGATCAGCAAGATCACCGAGTCGCCCACGTGATACGGCCGCACCAGGGATCCCTGGATTTCCACGACGGCCAGCGTCGTGGCCGCGTCTCCAGCCAGCTCGGTCACAGCCCGGTTGGCGGTCTCGATTCCGTTCAGTATCGCATCACGCAGCTCCGCCCCCCCCTCCTCCCGGAAGTTCTCTACGGCATCCCGGACTTTTTCGATGGCCAGCCGGGCCGCACGTTCGCCTGCCATGTGACCTCCCAAACCGTCCGCCACGATCAGCACCGCGGCATCGGGACCGACGGGCAAGAGGGCCGCCGCGTCTTCGCTGACCGTCTCCTTGCCGGGGCAGCGGGTCGTGAATACCGCTGCCGAGCCGCAGTTCAGGGGATACACTTCCGCCTGGCTCATGTCCTGCTCGCAGAACAGGCGGGGTTTGGTCAAGGAACCATCCATGGGGCAGGTATCCGCGGCGGGGTGGTGGGTCGAGCAGCGACTTGGCCATCTGGGGGGCCGCTTTTCCCGGGATCAGCCGCCCATTCGGCAGACCGTCGCCTGCGGAAACCGCGGTCCGACAGCCACGCGCCAGCTTCCCCATTTGGCCTTAGTTGTCCCGCCCGGCGAAACTTTTTCAAGATCAAACTGTCCGGCTAGCCAGAACCCGCCCGCCGTACCCCCCGGCGACCGGCCGTAGCAGACGCCGACCTCGCCAGGCTGGGTAGCCCGGAGCAAAAAAGGGAACTTGGAGTCGCATGCACCGCTGTGGATGGTTGCCGAACCGGCGGGAGGGGGGAGGGGGGGACAGGCGGGGGGCCGGCGGCTGCCTGGCAGCCAGCGACGGGCCATCATCGATGCGATTCACAGTGGCGAACTGGCCCGAGCAGAGACCGAGCAGACACCGAGGAGGATCCAGCGTTTGGCCTGCAAGTGCCAACGGCCTGCCCCGCGGCGTGCCCAGCCAGATGCTGGTGCCACGCAAGACGTGGGGCGACCAGGCGGCGTATGACGCAACGGCAAAAAAGCTGGCCGGGCTGTTCAGCGATAACGTTTGCCAAGTATGCCGATCAGGCCAGCGCGGAAATCGCGGCCGCCGGACCCAAAGCGGCCGCCGGCACCGCGGCCTAGCCTGGATCGCTCGCAAACTTCCCAGCCAGCGACGCTACACCTCTGCCTGGCCAGGAAGGCGACGCGGTTTGACTGCAAGCCGATGGACCCTACGTTGTGCCGCACAGCGGGGACATCGGACTTTGGGTCTTGGGAGGAAATCTGTGGATAGGAAGCGACTGACATCACAAAGGGACGGGTCATGAAAGGGGCAAAGAGAGCGGAATGACTGCCAGAAATGGGCAGATTTTTTTGGGCAGCGAAATGCTTTGGCCGGCAAAGAGCGATCAAGCGGGTCGGTGAAGGGTATCCGAGTAAGGGTGGTGGCGG
>WVZU01000168.1:2178-6316 GCA_011772275.1 Planctomycetales bacterium
CCCTGGGACGCGGCGCACCCCTTTGTCCACCCTGCTTCCCATCGCTCGCCTCTGCGTCTGCCAACGTTTGTGGGACCCCCCAGTCTGTCTAGGGCACAGAGATGCTTCGTTTGGGGATGGGTAAAATCATCGGGACTCGCTGTCGGTACGCCTCGTAGTCTGGCCCCAAGGTAGCGACCAGATCTTTTTCTTCGAAGTGAAGGCCGATGAAAATATAGACGGTCATCGTCATGCTCAACATCAGATGGGTCATCGTCATCGTTGCCGTAAACCAGATTCCCATGAGTACACCCAGCTGCAGCGGGTGGCGCACTATTTTGTACAGGTAGCGCTCCCTGAAACGGGGGGAAGGTTCGGGCTTGCCCGTGAAATGGTAATAAACCTGCCGCAAACCAAACAGCTCAAAGTGATTGATCATAAAGGACGATGCTACTACGAACCCCCAGCCCAGCAACTGAACTGCTGTCAAAAAAATTTGCGCCGTCGGATTGGCCACATCCCATAAGGTCCCAGCGATCGGTTGCCAAAAGAGACAGATGAGAAGGAAGACAATTCCTGACAGCAGGACGTAGGTACTCCGCTCGGTTGCTGGCGGGATGACCTTGGTCCACGCTTTCTTGAAGCTCGGTCGCGCCATCACGGAATGTTGTACCCCCATCAATGTTATCAGGCCTGTGTTGACCAACAGGGCAAACGTCAGGGAGCCCGGCTGGTTCGAGTCGATATGCTTGGGCAGAAAATTCCAGCCGCCAACAAACAGGATAAAGAAGCCAAGCCCGCTCATACCCACCGCGTAAGAGAGGACGCCATAAATGAGGATCAAAAAACGACTCATGCCTGTACCCAGGGTGATGGATCTTGTTTAGTCAGAGGGTGTCGACGTGGACCCGCGTGGCGGATCGACCAGCGACGGGACGGCGTTGTCAATGAAGGTAGCGGGATCTGCTGCTGCAGGGGTTGTGCATCAGCCGCTCACCTGGTTATGCAGCATCTGGTGAGCGGGTAATTGGTGTGACACCATTGACGGTTTGTGGGCCTGCTGGGTTTCAGGTGCCCTTGGGGCGTCGTGGTCGTTACGCCAGGCGGAACTTGTTGGGCACACCTCTTGGGGCGGCGTGCCAGCCTGGGGATGGTTTGCTAGCGTGGTTTGGGTTGTGGGTCTTCGGAAAGGGTCTCCTTCCAGGCGTGCAGGAGTTTCAAGGCCTCCAGCGGGGCCAGCTGGTCAACGTTTACGGCGCGGATTTTATCCAGCAACGGGTGTTCGCCGCCGAAGAGGGTCAGTTGCAGCTGGCCGCCGTCGCTGGGTGCGGCGATACGCGGGCGTCCCGATCCGTCGACGTGTTCGTTTTCCAATCTGGCCAGGATCGTTTGGGCTCGTTGGTTCACCTCGGGGGGCACCCCTGCCAGGCGAGCGACGTGGATGCCGTAGCTCTTGTCCGCCGCGCCCGCCACGATCTTGTGCAGGAACACCACCTCCTCCTGCCATTCGCGGACCGACACGTTCAAGTTCCGGACACCCACCAGCAGCATCTCCAGGTCGGTCAGTTCATGATAGTGCGTGGCGAACAGCGTGCGGCAGCCGATCTGATCGTGCAGGAACTCCACCACAGACCAGGCCAGGGAGAGGCCGTCGTAGGTGCTGGTGCCGCGGCCGATCTCGTCCAGGATCACCAGGCTGCGCGACGTGGCTGTGTTGAGGATGCGGGCCGTTTCCAGCATTTCCACCATGAACGTGCTTTGCCCGCGGGTCAGTTCGTCGCTGGCACCGACTCGAGCGAAAATGCGGTCGGCGATCCCGATGGTTGCTGAGCGGGCTGGGACGAAGCTGCCCATCTGAGCCATCAACGTGATCAAGGCCACTTGCCGTATGTAGGTGCTCTTCCCCGCCATGTTCGGACCGGTGATCAGCAAGATCATCGAGCCGTCTGCGGCCAGTTCGGTATCGTTGGGCACGAAGGTCCCTTCGGGCTGGATCACGTCCAGCACCGGATGGCGGCCGTCGCGGATCTCCAGGAGCCGATCGTCGGTCAAATGGGGTCGGCAGTAGCCGCGTGAGAGGGCCAGGGTGGCCAATCCGGCCAGGGTGTCGACCTGGGCCAGCACGCCGGCGGTGATCCGCAGCCGCCGCGCCGCGCCGGCCACCATCTCACGTAAACGAACAAACAGATCGTACTCCAGGTCTTTCGCTTGTTCGTCGGCAACCAGCACTTTTTCTTCGTGCTCTTTCAGCTCGGGCGTAATGAACCGTTCGGCATTTTTGAGCGTCTGCTTGCGAAGGTAATGGTCCGGGACCTTGTCACGGTGGGCATGGGTGACTTCCAGGTAATAGCCAAAGACTTTGTTGTAGCCGACTTTCAGGCTGGGAATCCCGCACCGTTGAACTTCGTCTGCCTGATAACGGGCAATCCATTGTTTGCCGCCGCTGGTCAGCTCGCGCAGCTGGTCCAGTTTTTCGTCGTATCCAGGGCGGAGGATGCCACCTTCACGGCTGGTCAGCGGGCAGTCGTCGACCAGGGCCGCTTCCAACTGCGCGCGGATGTCGGCGCACAAGTCGAGCTCGCTCTCCAGGGTTTGCAGCAAAAGACTACTGCGGCCGGACAGCTTGGCCTTGATCTTGGGCAAGACGGCCAGTGTGCGACCCACGAAACTCAGGTCGCGCGGACTGGCGCGGCCCGTGGTGGCCCGGGCCAGCAGCCGTTCCATGTCGTACACCCCCCGCAGCGCCTCGTGCAGGTCCTGGATCAAGGTCGGTTGACCAAAAAGTTCTTCGACCGCATCCAATCGCGGGCGGATTTGCGCGGGGTCGGTCAACGGATTTGCGACCCAATCGGCCAGCAGGCGGGAACCCATGGCGGTGACCGTGCGATCGAGCACTCCCAACAGCGATCCTTCCCGACGGCCTTCGCGGAGGGTCTGCGTGATTTCCAGGCTTCGTCGCGTGGCCTGATCGATTTGCAGGGCGGTCGTGGGTCGGTAGGGGATCAGGCGATCGATATGATCCAGTTCGCTTTTCTGCGTATCGCTCAAGTATTCCAGCACGGCCCCCGCCGCTCGGATCGCCGGCTGATCCTGGCTTTCAAAACCGAATCCCTCCAGGCTGGCGGTACCGAACTGTCGGGTCAGGGCCTTTTCTGCCGAGCTGGCGGCGAACGCCCAGGCGGGCCGCGGGGTGACGACCAGTTCGCCGGCCCACGGCTGCGGCAGCGGATCGGCCGCTTCGCTGCAGAGGCATTCGGCCGGAGCGATACGAGCCAGTTCGTCGGCCAATCGATCGGGGGAACACGTGGCAGCGTAGAACCTGCCGGTCGAAATATCGATCCAGGCCAGACCGACGGTTTCGTCTTGCAGCACCGCGCACAGGTAGTTGTTGGCACGCGGATCCAAGAGGGCGTCATCGGTGAGGGTTCCCGGCGTGACGACGCGGGTCACCTCGCGTCGGACCAGCCCCTTGGCCTGGCGGGGGTCTTCCACCTGGTCACAGACGGCGACGCGGCGGCCCGCGCGGATCAGCTTGGCCAGGTAACCGTCCAGCTGGTGGTGGGGAAAGCCGGCCATGGGGATGGCGTCGGCGCCCTTTTCGCGGCTGGTCAGGGTGATGCCCAGCAGGCGGTGTGCATCCTTGGCGTCCTCGTGGAAGAGCTCGTAAAAATCCCCCATGCGAAACAGCAGCAGTGCGTCGGGGCAGGCCTGTTTGGCCTCGGCATACTGGCGCATCATGGGGGTCGTGGACATGGTGTCATGCTAGCGATTGCCGCTTGACCGCTTCAAGTAGCCAGGCGTGGTCCCCCGTGGCCGTTTGTGCCATCCATTGTTTCCCGCGATGGCAGGCCGTAGAATCGAGTGAAATTGGAGGTGGGCGTCAGATCCGTCAGCCCCTGGCAAGCTCCTTGGTTTTGCACCCAAGTTCGTTCCGGCGCGACCTCAGGCAGATTGCCGGAAATTGCCTGGAAGCAGGCGCGAAGGTCACGAAAAATGGGCAGTGTGCAGCGTGCACTGCCCTCCGGAAACGGTCGCCAGCTCAATCGAGGACTCGACCCATCCAAGGCGGCTTCCACTGCATCGTCGGGAAGCCAGCGAAGGAGGGGGGGGTACAGAGCGGGGCCGGTTTGCGGCGGCTGCCGGCCAGGTTTGCTTTTCC
>WVZU01000205.1 GCA_011772275.1 Planctomycetales bacterium
CTGGAGCAGCCGGGGTGCTTGGCGCGCGGGCGGACCTTGTTTCAGCACCCGGGCTGCTGGGTGCCAACCTGGCGCGGAGGGGGGCGGCAGCGGAGGGCCCCCTGTCCCTCTCCCCCATCCTGCCGGCGGCACCGTCCCAGCGCGCCGGCGGCCGGGAGGTCGGGGGAGAGGGAACCGGAGGCGTGTCTGGCCAGAAATGAAAACCGCGCTCTATTCCCCTCTCCTGCAATCGAGTAAAGTGTTACAGACATTCGAGATCAAAAGGCAGATGTCCAAGCACGATGTTTCGATCGAACAACTTCTGGCCAAGCGGGCCAGGCACCTGCGCGGCGCGGCTCAGCGGGATTCGCCACACCAGCGGATGAAACGATTCGGCGAATTACAGCGATCTTCCTTTCTCCTGCTGCGCTCTTCCCCGCACGGATACCAGCATTTTCTGCATCGCAATTATCGTTCCCGCCGTGCCGAGGTAGTCGATGGACAGTGGCGACCCGTTTCCGCTGATCGACGTGCTGTGTCACCATGACGTGCCGTTCGTCGTCATGGGGGGCCACGCGGTGACGTTTCACGGATACCTGCGGGCCACCGAAGATACCGAGATCATCTTTCGGCGCTCGCCGGCAGGTGAATCGTCGTTGTTGGCAGCACTTTCTGAGGTGCACGCATGCTGGATCGGTGACGAAATAGATCCGCAGACCGGTATCGAACGCACGTACCCGGTTACGCTCGATTACATCCGGCAAACCCATTTGATGATGCTGGTTACCGACTTTGGGTTTCTGGACATCTTCGATTACATCCCCGGTTTTCCGGAAACCTCCCTGGACGATTTATTCGCCACGGCAATCCCGCACGGATCTCACCGTTTCGTGTCGCTGGCCTGGCTGCGGAAGATGAAGTCTGCCGCGAATCGGCCGCGAGACCAGGCGGACTTGGAGAACCTTCCGGGGGGCGAGGATCGCCGATGACGACGGCGACCCTTCGGCGGAGGGGTGCGGGATGGCGGCAGGCCCGTGTCC
>WVZU01000392.1:0-2605 GCA_011772275.1 Planctomycetales bacterium
ACGGGTTTGTCGTCGTCTTTGAAAACGGCCGCTGTTGGCTGTACGACGTAAAGGGGCAGCGGGCGTGGCAGCCTTCGCTGGCGGGCCAGGGCGAGATCTGGTCCGCCGCTTTTGACGGGGATGGGTTGTGGGTCGCCAGCGGCCCGAACCGGGTCCAACGGTACCACTTCGAGGGGCTACGCTTGGACCAGCAGTTCGTGCCTAAAATGGAATTGCTCGATCGCATTTACTACCATGTCGCTTTGCCGCTCTACCGCCTGTTTCCGCGCCCTGGCGAGTTGGACAGTACGATTGCCCACTTGCTGGGGGCCGAGGGGCGGGCAGAGACCGAGCGGTCACCGCAGGAGTTGGCCAGGGGGGGAGGGGTGGTGGACCCTTGGCGGCCGATCGGCAACAGCCTGGCCTTCACCGCGGTGGTGCTGATGTTGTGCTGTGCCTATATGCGCTGGACCGATTTCTGATGACCGATCCCAACGAACAAGACGTGGCAGCCCCCACCGGCGATCTGGCGGCTGAGTTGTTTCAGCGTGCCGGCCAGCGGGCTCGACAGTTCCCCCCCAAGCCTGGTGTCTACTTGATGAAGGATCATCGCGGCCGCGTGATTTACGTGGGCAAGGCGAAGAACCTGCGGGCTCGTGCCAGCAGCTATTTTTTGAAAGGGGCCAGCACGGAACTCCGTACGGCTCAATGGGTCGCCGAGATCGCGGACATCGACTGTGTGGAAACAGAGAGCGAGGTGGATGCGCTGCTGATGGAGTCGCGGCTGATCAAAGATGTCCAGCCCAAGTACAATCGGGAACAGAAGGACGACAAGAGCTTTCCTTACCTGGAAATCACGACGCACGAGGACTTTCCGCGTGTCGAGGTGACTCGCCAGCCGAAGTCACGGGGGGTCAAGCTATACGGGCCCTTTGCCAATGCGGGCAGTCTGCGCGGGGCGATGCAGGTGCTGCAAAGGATTTTCAAATTCCGCACCTGTTCGCTGGACATCGAAGAGGCGGACGAAAAATGGCGCTGGTTCCGCCCCTGCCTGCTGGCCTCGATTGAACAGTGCACGGCGCCGTGCAATCTGCGGATCAGCAAAGAGGACTATCGCACCGACATCAAGCGATTGCGGATGTTTCTAGAGGGGAAAAAGAAGTCGGTGTTGCAGGAAATGTACCGGGCGATGGAGCAGGCTTCGGCGGCGCTGCAGTTTGAAAGGGCGGCGCGCCTCCGTGACGAAATTCATATGCTGGAGACGTTGGACCAGCGCGGCGAGCTGGACACGCACGCTCAACCCGAGGTCTTCTACATCGATCCCAAGAAAGGTCTGGCGGGGCTGAAAAAAATCTTCGCCTTGCAGGCTCTGCCCCGCACGATTGAGGGCGTCGATATCGCTCACTTTGCTGGAAAGGAAACCGTGGCCAGCCTGGTGCAGTTTCTGGACGGTCTGCCTTTCAAGCCGGGCTATCGCCGCTTCAAAATCCGCGGCGTGAAGGGCATCGACGATTATCGCAGCATCCACGAAGTGGTCGCTCGCCGCTTCCGGCATCGAAACGACGACGAACAGATCCTGCCGGATCTGCTGTTAATTGACGGCGGCCGCGGCCAACTGAACGCGGCGCTGGCGGCGTTTAACGACTTGGGGCTGCAGCCGCCGCTGGTCCTGGCGTTGGCCAAACGCGAAGAGGAAATCTTTGTGATGAATCAAGACCAGCCGGTGCGCCTGTCACGTCACGCCTACGCACTCCGCCTGCTGCAATACGTACGCGACGAAGCCCACCGGTTCGCTCAACATTACCATCATATCCTCCGCCGCAAGTCAACGTTGGGGGAATAAAAAGAAGTCAGCGCCTCAGGCTGCGGGCAGAAGCAGGCGTCACGGGAAGTTTGACCCGCAGCAGGCCGTGCCCGGTCCCCGCCCGGCTTGCGCGGCGCGGCAAAAAAAGACGGACGTCGGGGTGCATGGTATACAGCCGCCAGGTCGTGCCGTCGTGGACAAACTGGCCGCTGGAATGGTCGCCGCGGATGATCGGGTTGCCGGCGTACTTTGTCCAATGGAACAGGTCGTCCGAGACCGCCAGGCAGGTCGTCCAGGGTCCTTGCCACTGGGGATCGGCGTTGGCGTGGTAGACGGCATAATAGCGGTCGTGATGTTGGAAGACCTGGTTCAGGGCCACGGCCGCGCGATCGTAATCCTGCGGTCCGCGAGGGATCACCGGCGCGTCCTGGACGTTGGTCCACACTTTGCGGTCCGATGATTTCGCCAGCCAGATACCCCGATCACGCCGCTCGTAAAACAGATACCAGATTTCTCCCTCGATCCACAGCGTTGGCGTTCCGTACGGTCCGGCAGCCAACGGGCGACCGTCCGTCGAACGGACATCCAGGGGGCCCAGCGGTGTCCAATCGATGCCGTTGGGCGAAGTCAGCATGTGTGCGATGTCGTTCCGGCCCTCAGCCACCATGTAATAGGTGCCTTGGTGCTTGACCACCTGCATGTCTTCAACCCAGGCATCGTCAAAGATCGGATTGTCCGGATGGCGCGTCCAGCGGATACCGTCGTTGGAGGTGGCGTAACCCAGCTGTCGGATAGCGGCCCGTTGGTCCCGATAGCCGGTGT
>WVZU01000392.1:2641-5167 GCA_011772275.1 Planctomycetales bacterium
GCGGCGTGAATTCGACAAATTCTGCCGGAAACGGCTGGTCCGCGCGGCCGGCCGCGATGGCCACCAGCCACAGGAAACCGGCCAACGTACCCACCAGCGAACAGTTAAGATGGCCGTTGGACAGCCTGGGGGTGACGGTCATGACCGATCCTCGTGGCAATCCGCTTTCGTCCGGTCTGTCCCACACGTCCCATCTGTCCGCGGCTTGCGACCTGTCCGAGCCAGATATCCGCAGTGCCTGGCCAGCCGGGGCCCGCTGAGCCAGGAAAAAGCGGTTGCAGCAAGGAGTTCGCCACAAAGCATGGAAACGTCCTTCTTGGCGGCAATGTGCCGACTCGCGAGNNGCGGAGTTGCGATCCGCCAACATCGGTTTATTGTAGAGCGTTGGTTGTACCAGCACCAGATTCGGCAGGCGAGCCGCTTCCGTAACGAGCCTGGTCGATGTGAGGGTGTCCGCTTGCGAGTCTGGAGGCGTCTCACGGTAGCCGTTCCGCAGCTGGTCTTTTTCCTGCCGGTTTCTGCTTTGGCCTGGTACGGGGGTGTAGCGCCTTAAGCGTTTTGGGTCTGTCCAAAGTCGCTGGCGGCTACGAGGCGTTTGACACGAATCTGGTAGCGGAGCCAGGCGGCCTGCTGCCGTGGCGTGCTGGTGTGAGCAAGGGCAGGGGGGGCCAGGAATTTTGGGCCCAGGCCCAGGAGCGGACCGCCGCCGCTTCTTCGTTTGCGTGGCAAAGTGATTGGGATGTTCTTGGGGTCCGGCTGGCGGTGGTGAGGGCCGCAGTGGTTGGCGAGCGTTTTCCACGGGGGGGCCTCCTACAGGCCGTGGACTGAAGATCGGAAAAGAGAGGCAGCCCGCGGGCGATAGTACTCCCGGAATCTGGCAAAAAACCGGCTCGGATCGGCATCATGGCTGTTGCCGCGGTGATCGGCAAGAATAGACTAAAATGCAGTCCGGCAGTCGGCCTCCCCCCGCTGGGCTCAGCCAGCCGACCGCGTGGAAGTGGCAACCAAACGTGGCCTGCCGCCAGCGAATGGAAAGACGTCCATGAAGTGGTCACTCAAACTTGGCTCGGTTGCCGGGATCGGCATTTTTGTGCATTGGACGTTTCTGATCCTGATCGCGTGGATTGTCTATGTTCACGCGGTTGAGGGGCACGACGTGTGGCTGTTGGTGCGCGGGATCACGTTTGTGCTGGCGGTCTTCGGTTGCATCGTGCTGCACGAACTGGGACATGCCCTGACTGCTCAGCGTTTCGGAATCCAAACGCGCGACATCACTTTGCTGCCGATCGGCGGGCTGGCTCGATTGGAGCGGATGCCCAAAGAGCCGAACCAGGAACTGCTGATTGCGCTGGCAGGACCTGTAGTCAATGTGGTGATCGCTGCGGTGCTGGCGTTAATGATCCTGATGGTCCAGGGCAGGCTGGTCGTACGGGAGTTTCAGCCGATCGGCGGTCCGTTTTTGATCCAGTTGATGCTGGTCAACATTATTCTGGTGGTATTCAACTTGATACCGGCCTTCCCGATGGATGGTGGACGCGTGCTGCGGGCCACTTTGGCCCGAAAGCTTGACTATCCGCAGGCTACAGAGATCGCGGCCGCTGTGGGACAGTTTGTCGCCATCTTGTTCGGCCTGCTGGGCCTGTTTTTGTTCGATTTTTTCTTGCTTTTTATTGCCCTGTTCGTCTATCTGGGCGCCCAACAGGAAGCGCATTTTGTGCAGATGCAAAGTCTGCTGGGAGACGTGTCGACGCGGCAGGCGATGGTCACGCGGTTTCGCACGCTGGCACCGGACGACCGGTTGGAGACCGCGCTGGACGAACTGATTGCTGGCGAGCAACAAGATTTTCCGGTGGTCGAAAATGGCCAGCTGGTGGGCGTGCTGGGTCGTGGTGATCTGATCCGACAGCTGGCTGCGGGCCGGCGGGATGCGGCGGTGGCGGGTCTGATGTGCCGGGATTTTCGAGCGGTGGAGGAAGATGCTCGGCTGGAGGATTCCTTTCAACTGATGCGCGAAGCAGGCGAAAGCATGTTACCGGTGGTCCGTGAGGGCCGGCTGGTGGGCATGCTGACTTTGGAGNNTGGATGATGATCCAGTCCGCCTTGCGGCAATCCAGGGCCCGCGGCCAGGTGGAGCATCTCTTCCGGCCCCCGTAGAGAGTTTGCTGGTTTCCGAGGGGGCCGCCGGGGCCGGCTGGCCTGGCCATTCACTGCAAACCCTGTTCGACCGCCCACCGCACCGCTCGACAGATCAAGTCTGTCGACGTATCCAATTTCAGCTTCGCTTTGATGTTGCCGCGGTAGGTTTCGATGGTCTTGACGCTGAGATTCAAGCTGTCGGCAATCTCGCGTGTCTGGCGGCCACGACCGATAAGTTGGAAAACTTCCAGTTCGCGGTTCGACAGCAGAGTCAGATCCGGTGGGACTTCTCCATCGCTTGACTCGCCCACCTGCAGCAGCACACGTTGCTTCATGTCGGGACTGAAATAAACACCCCCATCCAAAACCGTGTGGATCGCATCCAATACT
>WVZU01000146.1:0-2416 GCA_011772275.1 Planctomycetales bacterium
AAAAGTTCAGTTACTACCAGTTTGGTTCTTTGCTCTGGTCCCCACATTCCGCACATCGTGGAGAGTAATTTTAGATTTTTGGATCATGCCTATCGTAAGCCGAACTACTGATAGGCAGCAACCGGCACCTCTAGCAATTTGAGCACTTCCTTCTGGATGTGGGTGAGTTGAGCGGGAAATATCATGGCGTGATCGCCGGCTGTGACTTCGTACCTTTCAACATTTCTAAACAGTCTGACGATATCGAAAACGGTCGGCGAGGGACATGCTCGATTCTCTGGATAGATCGGAAGCGACGAAATTTTGTTCTTCTGCATAGCAAGGCGAAGCTTGCGTTCGATTATCGCAGCGACCATCAGCGCCATGACATGTATGTGGAGAAAGGCCACCACGCGCTCGGCCTTTTTTAAGTAGACCGGTGCTATCTCTTGGTATGTCTTGATCTGCGAATGTCGCTTCTCAAGAAACGGCTGAAATTTGTAGATTTCCAGGACCTTCCTGGCAGGGTGTGTTTTCGGATCCAGATTGGTGATCAACGGAAACACTCCATCCGTTTTTGCTTCGGCGCTCACAGCAGGCTTGTCGATACCGAATGAAATCGAGTAAACCTGTTTCCAGCTGATCTTACTTGGGCTGTTTTTGGCAGGACGTCCTTTTTTTTGATAAGTGCGCTTGTATTCTCGCGTAGCGTGAATCTCGTATTGGATCAGCCTCTGGCATCCTTTGTTCTTGAGAATGCTCTCGATTCGTCGCGAAATCTGCTTTCGTCGCTTGAGGTTGTAGGTGTTGATCTTTGTTTGAATATTTCTCAGCTCATCGAGGGCTCGCTCGATCTGTCCCGTGCGAGTTTCTGCATCTTGCTCTGCTTTTTGTGTGCTGCGGATCCAATGCAAACGATATCCCTGAGAAGTTTGATAATCTCCCTCGGCTACATAGTAGCGGTCAACTTGTGACTCGGGTTTGCGATTGTTCTTGCGGGACAAGATGTGTTTCCACTTAATCTTTCCCTGCCTGACTCGGTTTCGGAATTGCTCGTCGTCCTTCCAGGTCCTGGGCATCACGCTGACAAAGAGACCATGCCATGCAGAAATCTTTTGTAAATTTTCTTCGGTGGCCAGTTTGCAGTCAGCGACGTAGACGAAATCGGCTCGCCGCAGCAGTTTTTGTAATGCTTTGTGATTTGCCGGATGCAGGCGGTCGTCGGTCTGGTTTCCATGGTAAATCCGGTGCGAGATCGGTACCGCACCGTCCGCCGTGACGTTGAGCCCCAGGACAAGTTGCTTCAAGTCTGGGCGATGGTCTTTGTTCATGCCGTAGCCTAACAGCTCCGTGGCGCTCCACCCGCCGTACTTCCCGGCAAAAGTCACTGTGGTGGTATCGTGGTGAATTTGCGAGCAGTCGAGATCGAAGATCTTGATGGTTCGCAGAGCTAATCGAAAGAACACATCCTTATGCCGAGAGTCATAGAACCTAGCAAGTGCCCGGCCCATCTTGTCGTCTTGGACAAATTTAGTCTCTTTGGGCGTGAGCCCTACCTTTTCAGCGTCTAAGGGTTTTAGCCAGTCTTCCATCTCGTAAAGCGCATGGGGCGTCGTGAGAATGTTGTGGATCAAAAGGGTGAGTGCTTTGTCATCGTCGAGCTTCATGCGTTTATCGGTCCGCATGTAGGTGCTGATACTCTCGCGAATCTGCAACCTATCAATAAAATGCTCTATGATCGGGTGAGCTCCCAGAACGAACTTGGTAAGCGACGAATCCTTGCTGATACCGCGTTGAATTTGCATCTTGACCTCCTTGATGACTTGTACTATAATATATCTGTTCGTAGTACAGGAACCCCAAAAGTGGCTGCAGCGAAAAGAAGCCTCCAAAAAGCCCTGGAGAAGTTGCGGAGTCTCCAGAAGGAGCGCTCGGAAATGCTACGCATCTTCTACCGTGACGAGGAACTCGCACCGGGAAGCTACAGCGAGGTTTTCATTCGTTGCGGGAAGCCAACTTGCCGATGCCACCAGGAGCGTGGACACTTTGCGACACGGCTCTCGCAGTGGGTCGGCGGAAAACTCAAGACAAAGATCGTTCGAGTCGCCGACCGGAAGAGGGTGAAAAAGGCATCAGACCACTACAAATCGCACAAGTCTGCACTCCGTGGCGTGAAAAACCTTCACTCAGAGGAACTCAAGCTGCTCAAGCGAATCATCGAGCTAAAGACGACTAAATATGAGTAAGTCCAACAAGCATTAACGCCTTGAAATCCCCGTCTCAAAAATCAACAATTAGCTGCGCGCGATGTGCGGAATGTGGGGTTAAGAGTATTCGGTTAAGAGTATTCGGTTAAGAGTATTCGGTTAAGAGTATTCGGTTAAGAGTATTCGGTTAAGAGTGTTCGGTTAAGAGTGTTCGGTTAAGAGTGTTCGGT
>WVZU01000146.1:2430-3396 GCA_011772275.1 Planctomycetales bacterium
GTAGATTTCATCGCACTCTTAACCGCCACCCTGAACCGACCTGTTCAACCACTCTTTACGGGCCGAAAAATCTGGCTGCCAAAAAACTCCGCCCATTTCTGGCAGACATCCGGCGCAATTCCCCTCTTCCAGGCACCCTTTCCTTTGCTGTGTCCGTCGCTTCTTACCCACAGAATCCTCCGATAGACCCAAAAAATAAAACGCCCAGCAACCACGATGGCCAGCCGCGTGGCGACTTCGGCAAAGTTGATGGTCTTGGTCATCGGGCCAGGGTGCCTGACGGCCCAGCGTGCGATCGGCGTCACCGAGCGGGCGAATTTGGTTGACGCCAGCTGCAAGCCCAGCATCCGGATGAGCAACCGGGCTCACCCAATCTGCTGGTGGAACTGGACGATCATCTCCCAGGCTTGTTCGGGCGATTCGGCGTACTGGATCAGGTCGAGGTGTTTGTCGGCGATGGTGCCTTCGTCGGCCAGGAACTGGAAGTCAATCACCTGTTCCCAGTACTCACGGCCATACAGGACGATCGGAATGTCCTGCATCCGCCGTGTCTGCCGCAAGGTCAAGGCGTCGAACAATTCGTCCAGGGTCCCGAAACCGCCTGGAAAGATGACCAGGGCCTTGGCCCGCAAGAGGAAGTGCATTTTGCGCAGAGCGAAATAATGAAACTGGAAACAAAGTTCGGGGGTAATATACGGATTGGGTGCCTGTTCCTGCGGCAGGGTGATATTCAGTCCCATCGATTTGGCCCGCACGTCGAACGCGCCGCGGTTGGCCGCCTCCATGATGCCCGGCCCGCCGCCGGTGACAACCACGTAGTCGCACTGGCCATCGACCTGGCAGGTCGAGGAGACCAGCCGCGAGAAGTCGCGAGCGGCATCGTAATAGTGGCTCTTGGCCAGGATGCGCTCGGCTCGCTGCACCTGTCGCACAACGAGGGGGTCTTGGGGGCGGGCCGCGGCCGCC
>WVZU01000146.1:3438-6152 GCA_011772275.1 Planctomycetales bacterium
CCAACCGGTAACTGGGCGAATTCAAAATGGCCCTCAGATTCGCCTCCTCCGCGGTACGGGACATAACCTTCTGCCCTCCCCCAAATAGTGCTCAACCAGTTCAACCAAAGTCGCTATCGTGACCGGTAACCGCGCCCAAGTCCAGCCGCTCGGTTGTCACTGCCGCCCCGAAGGGTCACAATACGGAATCCGGAATTCGGAATCCGGGCTGGAATGCGGGAGGGGGTGATTTCCAAGCGATCGGAAATGGGAGGTCCTGGATTAGCCAGGAAGTGGGTTCTTGATATTCATAAAATGAGTTTAAACTGCTGCCAAGGTGTTAGGTTGACGAACAAGGTTCGCAGACCCGGCGGCCTGTCCAGTCCGAGCAGCGGCAGTGAATCCTCGTGGAAGGGTCCGGTGGCCGCCGTGGTAAACACGAGTTGGCGGGCTGCCTCACATTCTTCCGCGCTGCATGTGAAGAGAGAATCGATCAGCTAAACAGAAAAGGGGGACGGAACCAGGAGAAAACAAATCACTTGTTGCTCGCTTGGTCGAACAGGCTCACTCGCTCGGCACAAAACCTAACCGCTTGTTGCCATCGGTCAAGGCAGATCACAATCCGCTAGGGGAGCAGGTCGCGGAACAGGTCGTCCCTTTGTCCCCGATTTCCCTTTTTCCGAATTTCCCTTTTTCCAGATTTCATCCTCCCGCAATCTGATCCCGCAACTTCGAACTTGGATCGCGTATCCCCCAACCCGCAACTCCCCTTCCCCACCCTCATGGCACGCTTAACCGTTCCTCAGTTTTCGGCGATGAAGGCCGCTGGTCGCAAAGTGACCATGCTGACCGCCTACGACTACACGATGGCTCGGTTGGTCGATCAGGCGGGGGTCGACGGGATCCTGGTGGGGGACAGCATGTCGATGGTGGTGCAGGGGCACGAGAATACCCTGGCGGTGACGCTGGACCAGATGATCTATCACGCCGAAATGGTAGGTCGGGCCGTCCAGCGGGCGCTGGTCGTGGTCGATATGCCATTTCCTACGAACTTGCTGGGGCCTTACAAGGCCATCGAAAACGCGGGGCGGATTTTGAAGGAGACGGGTTGCGAAGCGGTCAAGCTGGAAGGTGGCGCCGAGCAGGCGGAAATCATTGCCGCCTTGACCTCCGCCGGCATCCCCGTGATGGCCCATTGCGGGCTCTGTCCGCAAAGCGTGCACCAGTTGGGCGGCTACAGGGTCCAGCGGGATGCCAAACAGCTGATGGCCGATGCCTGTGCGGCCGAAAAGGCAGGCGCGTTTTCGGTCGTCCTGGAGTGTATTCCCGCCGCCGTCGCCCAGGCGGTTACCGACGCGATCGCGATTCCTACCATCGGCATCGGCGCAGGGGTCGGCTGCGACGGCCAGATCCTGGTTATCAACGACCTCTTGGGGATCACCCCCGCACCCTTGCCGCGCCATGTGAAAACTTACGCCGACCTGGCCCGGCAAATCGACGACGCCGTCCGCCGCTACTGCGAAGATGTCCGCAGCGGCGCCTTTCCGACCGAGGCACAGACGTTTACGTAGTGCTGCAGGCGGAAGGGGGATCCTGCACCCCGTATCCTGGAACCGGTACCCCACCATGCCCAATCGCCTGGCTGACGAAACGAGCCCTTACCTGTTGCAGCACCAGGATAATCCAGTCGACTGGTATCCGTGGGGTGAGGAGGCGCTGGCCAGGGCCCGTGCGGAAAACAAGCCGATTTTTTTGTCGATCGGCTACTCGGCTTGTCACTGGTGCCACGTGATGGAGCACGAGAGTTTCGAGAATGAACAGATTGCCCGGCAGCTGAACGAGGATTTTGTGCCGATCAAGGTCGATCGCGAAGAACGGCCTGACCTGGACCAGATCTATATGAACGCGGTGCAGTTGATGACCGGCCACGGCGGCTGGCCGATGTCCGTTTTTCTGACGCCGCAGCTGGAACCTTTCTACGGCGGCACCTACTGGCCGCCGCAGCCGCGGCACGGCCTGCCCGGCTTTGAGCAGGTGCTGGCCGGCGTCCGGGAGGTATGGCAGAACCGGCGCCAGCAGGCGGTCGACCAGGCGGCGAAGCTGACTGAGCACCTGCGGGGGGCCAGCCGGGTGGCGGGTGCCGGCCCGCCCCTGGAGATGGAGATCCTGCAGCATGCCGAAGCGGTCTTAGAGCGAATGTTCGATTTCACTCACGGGGGCTTTGGCGGCGCGCCGAAATTTCCCCATCCGATGGCCCTTCGCCTCCTGCTGAGGATGTGGCAGCGGACGGGCCGTTCTGCCGTGCTGGACATGGTCCGGCTGACGTTGGACAAGATGGCCCGCGGCGGGATCTACGACCAGCTGGGGGGCGGCTTTCACCGCTATTCTGTCGACACACAGTGGCTGGTGCCGCACTTTGAAAAAATGTTGTACGACAACGCCCTGCTGGCCGGCACCTACCTCGACGCTCAACAGGCCACCGGTGATCTCGAATACGGCCGCATTGCGGGGGAGACCCTGGACTATGTGCTGCGCGAAATGCAGCACCCCCAGGGGGGTTTCTACAGCACGCAGGATGCCGATAGTGAAGGCGAGGAGGGCAAATTCTTTGCCTGGACCGTGGACGAAGTCCGCGCGGCCCTGGGGAACGAGGCGGCGGGGCTGTTTGCACGGGTGTATGATGTTACCGAGGAGGGGAATTTCGAGGACAAAAACATTCTGAGCCTGCCCAAACC
>WVZU01000146.1:6161-14429 GCA_011772275.1 Planctomycetales bacterium
CCATGGACAAGGCCCGCCGCACCTTGTTTGAAATTCGCCAGCAGCGGATCGCGCCGGGACTGGACGACAAAGTCCTCGTCTCCTGGAACGGGTTGATGATCGATTCGCTGGCTCGAGCGGCCGGGGTGCTGGATCGGCCCCGTTACCGGGAAGCGGCGGTGGCGGCGGCCGAGTTCCTGTGGCAAAATCTGCGACGCGCCGACGGGAGACTGCTGCATACCTGGCGGAATGGTCGAGCGCGTTGGGACGCCTACCTGGACGATTACGCCGCGCTGTTGAATGGCCTGGTCTCCCTCTACGAAGCGACCTTTGACGAACAGTACGTCGACCGCGCGTTGGAACTGGCGGAGATCCTGATTGCTTATTTCCTCGATCCCGAGGAGGGCGGTTTTTTTTACACCGCGACCGACCACGAACCCCTGATCGCTCGTCAAAAAGAAATGACCGACAGCGCGGTGCCCAGCGGAAATGGCCTGGCCGCCACGGGCCTCTTCCGCTTGGGGAAACTGACCGGCCGACAACAGCTGACCCAGACGGCGGTCGACACGCTGCAGGCCGCCGCGGCACCGATGAAAAAATTTCCCTCCGCGACCGGACAGCTGCTGTTGGCCCTGGAGTTTCATCTGGGCCCGACCTACGAAATGGTCCTCATCGGCGATCCCCACAGCAGCGAAACCAGCGACCTGGTCGCTCAGATGCGCCAACGCTTCCTGCCCCCTCACGTGCTGGCCTGCCGATCGCCCGGTTCCACTACCTTTCAGAGCCTGGCGTTAAACCAAATCTTCCAGTCGAAGGAGCAGCCGCCGGCCCTGCCGGCGCTGTACATCTGCCAGCAATTTACCTGTCAACAGCCGGCCACCGGGCTCAAAGCCGCTCGTGCCGCCCTGGCACGGTTGCCCGGTGCCAAGTCCGCGGAGTAAACGCGGTGTAAATGGGGAGTCAACCTTGTTGCCATGAAACTCGCGTATCTCGATTGTGCCAGCNNNCGCTGGCCGCCATGATTGACGCAGGTGTTCCTCTGCCGGAAATCCAGGCGGGGATCGATTCGCTGGGGCTGCCCCACTGTCGCCTGGTAGACCAGCAGGTGGAACGCCACGGCTTTCGAGCTCGGCAAATCACCGTCGAGCACCCTCCGGAAAAGGCTCATCGCCATCTGCATCCCATCCTCCAGATGATCGAAAGCAGCCGGCTTGACACCCCCGCCAAGCAGCTGGCTGCCAGGATCTTTCAGCGTCTGGCGGAGGCCGAAGCGAAGGTGCACGGCACCCCGGTCGAAAAAGTCCATTTTCATGAGGTGGGTGCGGTGGACTCGATTGCCGATATCGTGGGCGCGGCGATCGGTTGGACCCTGCTGGGTGCTGAACGTCTGCTGGCCTCGCCCGTTCCCACCGGCACCGGCTTCGTCCAGATCGCTCATGGTCGCTGCAGTATCCCGGCTCCTGCCACGGCCGAACTTCTGACAGGCGTGCCCCTGGCCGCTTCGACCGTCCCCGCAGAATTGACGACGCCCACCGGGGCCGCCATCCTGGCCACCCTGGTCGACCAGTACGGTCCGCTGCCGGCCATGACCATCGAAACGATCGGCTACGGGGCCGGACATCGTGACCTGGACCAGCAGCCCAACTTGTTGCGGTTAATCGTCGGCCAGGCCAGCGACCAGGAGGGTCAACCCACGGTGTGGGTCGTGGAAACGAACCTGGACGACGCGACAGGCGAACTGATCGGCTACTGCAGCTGGCGGTTAATCAAGGCCGGTGCCCTGGATGTCTATTCCACACCCATCCAGATGAAAAAAGGGAGACCTGGCGTGCAATTGACCGTGTTGTGTGCGGCGGCCGACCTGCAGCGGATGGAAGATATTTTGCTTGCCGAAACGCCGACTCTGGGCGTACGCCGCTGGCCGGTGACGCGGAAAACGTTACAGCGCCAGCGGCATGAAGTGCAGACGGCCTGGGGGCCGGTCGCCGGTGTCGTTGCCGTGCGGGGTGAAAACCGCACGACTTTTTCACCCGAATACGAATCGTGCCGCCAGATCGCGGCCAGCCATCGCGTCCCCCTGGCCGAGGTCTACCAAGCCGCTCGCCGGGCGTTCGACGGCTAACCCCCCCGTGGCAGCGCCTGCCGTCGCCTGGCGATTCAATTTTTCTGGGGCATCTCTTTCCTGGGGCTGGCGCCGGCTGGCACCCCAGGCTGTTGCCTGTCGCCGCGTGGTGGCTGGTTTTGGGGGGGATGGCGGCGGCTACTGGCGGGACGCCGGTGCCCTGGCCGCCAGGCCCTCACGGGCGGGACCCATGGCGACGCCGATCCACCCGTCTTTGATGTTCGCCTGGGTGACGGCCATATCCGCCAGACGTTGGTCTTCAGCCAAATCGTCCGGGACCAGCTTCAACTGGTGGCTTTTGGAGAGCAGTTTGCTGAACACGCCCCGCAGTGCCACCTGGTCCCGAGTCCGGAGGCGGTGTCCGACCAGCAGGATGGGTCCACGGCGGACCAGGCCGGCGTGGAGTCCGTCCACGGCCGGTATGTAGTTGCCTCGGATCAACAGATTGTGCCAGCTATTCTTTCCCTTGCGGACTGTGGCCAGTGCCAGGGTCAGCGTTGCCTGACCGTCCTCGCAACGGACCCGCACGGCATCCTCCGCCGCGAAGGTGACGTGCACGTTGGCCGGCATCGTATCGGGGATTTGCTTGACGGGGCGGTCCAGCCGCCCAGCAATGTGGCGGTACAGCTCTTCCAGCGTCATGGTCTTGCCGTCCAGTTCCAGCTGTTGCAGGCCGTTGTTCAGGACGGTCTCGTGAATCTGCATACTGGCCCAGCTGTTCGCCGGCGCGCGGGGTCGAGCGGTATGGGCGGTCAGCTGCAATTCGTTGCCCACCCGCAGTCGCGTGACGGCGCGCAGCTGGGTCGTTTGCCGAGCGATGGTTGTCGGTTCCAGGCCCAGCTTGACCAACGGCTCCCACAATTCCTGGTAAAAGGACGAGGCGGCGTTTTGGATGCGTGGTACGACTTGCGCGTCGAAACGCGCACGGGCGCTGGTCGCCACTTTGGTTTCGGTGACCCGCAGCGCGTCGTCATGGATTGCATGGTGCTCGCGTTCGGCAATATTCCGCACGATTCCGCGGACAATCGGAATCCGGTCGAAGTCGCTGTCGATGCCGACCAGGTCACTGGCGCTGTGCGCTTCGACGAACGTCCGTTTGGCTTTGAGGCCCTCTTCGTCCAGCAGCAGCAGTTTGCGGACCACAAAGTCCGACTGGCTGTCGCTGTGGACATGGACCGGGCCGCTGGCCGTGGTCGTCTGTGCGTTGACACGGCCCCACGCCTCGACACCCAGCCGGATGTTGTGCGGGTCGGGGACCAGTCTCACCCGAACTCGCGTAAAGGTCGAACTGTCACCCCAGACAGGCATGCCCATGATCTGTTCGTTCACAGATTGGCAGTTCCGTTCAGGTCCGGGCATCAGCCGGTTGATCAGGTTGCCGGAAACCGCGACCCGGAAATTTGCGTTGCGATAGTGCTGGTCCAGCCGATCGCCGATCGTGCGATGATCTTTCTGTGCGGACGACTGCAAGACCCCGATCGCATCGGCAATCTGTCGTCCGTCGCTGGGAAGTCGCGTGTGTTCGTACTGTTCCAATTGAGCCAGCAGCCCCGACAGATTGACCATTGCCGTGGCCGGGCCCGGCAGATGGCCCCGTCGAGCGACTTCGATCACCGGGACCACTACCAGGTTCCTTTTGGGGGGAAGGCCGGTCGCCAACTGATGAGCGGCCTGCCAGACGTGCAGGCGGCGCTGCAAATCGTACGCGGCGCTGTTCAGCTGCGATCGCGTTTCGTCGGACGGAATGTGCAGGACCAGTTTTTCCGCCGCGGGAATCGCTTCTGACAGGTTCGCCAGCGCCTCCCCCGCCGCTTCGGCCCGCAGGTACTCGCTGGCTACCAGCCGGTCCAGCTGCTGGCGGACTTGGGCCGACCAGCCGCGCGTTTCGGGCTGGGCGTCCAGCAGGCTTAGCCGCCACAACAATCTCTCCGGCACCGGCCAGGTGGCGACGCTTGGTAAACTTGGCGGTGGATCGAGCACCGGGTCGAACTCGTAAGGTCCAGGGCCGCTCGCCGCCGGCTCCGCCCCAAGCGGCTCCCGGCCAGGGTCCCCCCCGCTGCGGATCAATTGGCCGTCGGTCGTGATCAGATCGGCATACGGGGACGCCGGCTTTGCCAGGTCAGGTTGGAGCGGGGCGGTGGGGGGGGCCAGGCCCTCCTCCGCCGCAGGGGGGGCTGAGCCGACGGCGGGCGACCCGCCGTTGGCCAAGTCCGGCTGGGAGAGCCCGGCCGCGGCGGAATGGGTGTCCGCAGCTGGCGACCAGACGCCCTTGGCCGTCTGCCCCGACTGGTCCGCAGCGGGCATCTGCTGGTGACGATGCCAGGCCAGCGGGATGGTGATGCTAAGCACAAACAGGCAGGCCAAAACGACGACCAGCAGTTGGTGGCCGCTCTCCTGGTGTTCGTGTTCGTTTTCTGCTGAGTGCATTTGTGAGGCCTTTCCCGGACGAGATCGTGTATCTGCTTGAATCGGTCCTTTTGCGCGGTCCGGTGGAATCGGATTCACCGCGAAGCGATTGTTCCGGTTGCGGGCCAGCCTGGCGGATAATCTGCCGACCGATGGTAGCGATTATGGGGAATATCCGCGTTTCAATCGTCGGTGGCGGGGGGCAGGCGGTAGATGCCCAAAACGGCCGGCGGGTACGGACGCACGTCCCACTGCGAGGCGTGCGGCAGCCGCTGGAAATCGAAACGCGGGTCCGCCTCCACCACGATCGTGCTGCCGGCGGGCGCCTGCTGCAGAAACAGGTCGATCAAGGCCACCATCTGCTCGGTTCTGCTGACGTAAAAGTCGTATGGGGGCGAACACAATACCAGCCAGGCGGTGGCCGGCAACCCGCTCAAGTCGCTCGACCAAAAAAAAGCATCCCCCCGCTCGACCCGACACGCGTCGGTCAATCCCAAAAGCTCAATATTTTGCTGGATCAATCGGGCCGTGGGAATGTGTTGTTCGACAAACGTTGCCGAGCGGGCTCCGCGGCTGATCGCCTCCAAACCCAGAGCCCCGGTGCCGGCGAACAGGTCGATGGCATGCTGGCCACGGACGGACGGGCCTACCAGGTTGAAGAGTGCCTCGCGGACGCGATCCTTCATGGGCCGAGTGTCTCGGCGGCCACTGTACAGAAGCTTCCGCCCGCGGAGGCGGCCGCCAATGATCCGTAACGGACTCTGCACCGGCCCCGCCGGGGAAGGTTGGGAGCGTGATCGGTGTCGAGCAGCCATGGGAGTCTCGCAGGAGAGGGTCACGAGTACCTGCATTCTACACCGCCGCTCGATTTGTCTTCAGCCGCCTGCTGCGGCTCGGCCGATCGTCCCGGCGGCGCCTGCTACCGAGTGCACGAGTGATCTGCTAGGCTGAACCTGGGGCTGGATCGGGAACGTGGGGCGGGTGCCCCCGCCAGGACCAGGAGAAGAATTGTCATGCCAAGAGGTCTGTTTCGCTCCCTTGTCGCGGCTTCCGGGATCCTCGCCCTGCCGCTCGCCGCAGGACTGGCTCAGCCGGTCGAAAGCCGCTCGGACAAGCCGGAGGAGGCGGCCGGCCAGGCAGGCGTTACGGAGTCCAGCCCTGCGGAAACCGCAGCCCCGGCCGCCGATTTCGCCACGTTGTACGGGCAATGGAAAGCGAAGTTGGGGGCGCTGGTCAAGCTGCGCGATCGATTTCTGGATGCCGACCCCCAGAACCGTGGCCAGCTGCGGCAGGAAATGGCCGCCACGATTGCGGAGGGGCAGCAGCTGCTGCCCCTCCTGGCCGCCGCTGCCGAACGAGAATTCCTGGCCGATCCCCAGGCCAAAAGTGAAGCGGCCGATTTTTTGGTCGAGCTCCTGCGGGATCGGCAGCGCCAGGATAACTACGAAGAGGCCGACCGGCTGGCTAAGCTGCTGTTGGACCGTCAGGCCGCTTACCCCGAACTGAATTCCCTGGCCGGTGTCGCCGCGTTTATGACCAGCCAGTTCGATAAGGCGGCCACCCGCTTTGCCGCGGCGGAAAAAGCCGGCGCGATCAGCCAGCAGGCCGCGGAGATGCAAGCCAGCCTGGATTACTACCAGCGTGCCTGGGCGGCGGAACAAAAACTGCGCCAAGCGGAAGCCGAGGCCGACGACCTGCCGCGAGTCCGACTGACCACTTCCCAAGGTGACATCGTCATCGAACTGTTCGAAAACGAAGCGCCGCAGACGGTCGGCAACTTCGTCAACCTGGTCGAAAAGAAATTCTACGACGGACTGACCTTCCACCGCGTCCTGGCCAGCTTCATGGCCCAGGGCGGCTGTCCCCAGGGGGACGGCCGCGGCGGACCGGGCTACCAGATCCCTTGCGAATGCTACCGGGAGGGATATCGCAAGCATTTCCGGGGCAGCCTCAGCATGGCCCACGCGGGTCGCGATACGGGCGGTTCCCAATTCTTCCTGACCTTCGCGCCCACCAAGCATCTGGACGGAAAACACACCGTCTTTGGACGCGTGATCGAGGGGATGGACGTGCTGTCCAAACTGCAGCGCCGCGATCCGGATCATCGTAGCGCCCCGCCGCCGGATAAGATCATCCAGGCCGTTGTCGTCAGAAAACGGGACCACCCATACAAGCCCACCATTGCCGGCGCGGGCTGATCGTCAGACGACGTCCAGCATTCGCTGCAGAGCGAATAATGCCCAGTGGGCGGTCTCGGCGTCCACTTCGATGACGTTGACCGGCGTCCCGTCACGGAGGTTTTCCAGTGACCAGCAGAGATGCGCCAGGTCGATGCGGTACATGGTGGCACACATGCAGACGATCGGCGAAAGGAAATGGATTTCCTGTTCCGGGTGTTCCTGTTTCAACCGGTTGACCATGTGCAATTCCGTGCCGATCGCCCAGCGGGTCCCCGCCGGAGCCGCTTCGATCGTTCGCAGGATCGTGCCGGTCGATCCTGAAATGTCCGCCAGGTCCACGACTTCCATGGGGCATTCCGGATGCACGAGGATCTTGATGTCCGGATACTTCGCGCGGAACTGGCGAACGTGGTCGGCCGTGAACATTTGATGGACGCTGCAATGCCCTTTCCACAGCAGCACTCGGCTGCCCCGCAGCTGATCCTGCGTGTTCCCCCCGTACTCGTCCGCATAAGGGTCCCAGACTGGCATCTGTTCCAGCGGGATCCCCATCGCCTTGGCCGTGTTGCGACCGAGGTGCTGATCGGGAAAGAACAATACCCGTTTCTTGCGCTGAAAGGCCCACTCCAGCACGGCCGCCGCGTTGCTGGACGTGCAGACGATCCCGTCGTTGCGGCCGCAGAAAGCCTTCAGCGAAGCGGCCGAATTGATGTAGGTCACCGGCGTGATGTCGTCCGTATCGATCAGCTCGCCCATCTCTTCCCAGGCGCTCTCGACCTGTTCCATGGCCGCCATATCGGCCATGGAACAGCCGGCCGCCATGTCGGGCAAAATGACCGGCACGCGTAACCCGTCGCGAGCGGCCAGTTTTTCCGGGCGATTCGCCAGAATGTCGGCCGTTTCGGCCATGAAGTGGACGCCACAAAACGCGATCGCCCGACAGTCCGTGCTGGATGCGGCCATTTGGCTGAGCTGCAAACTGTCGCCGCGCAGGTCGCTGTGGACAATCACCTCGTCCTGCTGGTAGTGATGCCCCAGGATCAGCAGGCGGCTGCCCATCCCGGCCCGGACCGCTTCAATCCGCCCTTGCAGCGCCTCGTTGCTCAGCTCTTTATAAGGCGCCAGCTCATGCACCGGCGACGGCTGCGTAGTCGTGCTCATCCCATCATCCTGCGGCCAGCGATCTGAAGCAAAAAGCAAAAAACTCGAGCAAAAAAATCTAACGTGAATGTTTTCCGTTTTGCGACGGCAACCCACCCGTTTTTCACATTATAGGTAAGCCTTGGACGGATGGCAGCGGCCCCAAAAGCCTTCAGGGGGCAGGCGGAACAGGATGCACCCAAGGAAATCCCGGCAGGCCAGGATCGACTCTGTGCTTTTCCTGGTCCATGCAACGCGGCCCGGATCCGCTGAAAACCATGATTCAGGCCCTCCCTGCCGAACCACCTCAAGACCACCCCACCGCCGCCGCTGCCGGGCGTTTTTTTGAGGTCAAGCTGGCCGGCGGATCGCGGGTCGCCGTTCGACACTTAGCCCGCCGCGTGCAGTTCCCGACGCCTGGCGACTTGGCGATGGGGCCGG
>WVZU01000279.1 GCA_011772275.1 Planctomycetales bacterium
AAAACAAGCGTGTCGCCACGAGACTCCTCCGGTATCCCTCTGATATGGGAAATCCTTGTGATAAGCGGTCACGCCGCATGATGTACCAATCCCTCACACCAAAGGTCGGAGGGCTGAATCTGACCCAAGCGGTCGATGCCGCAGACTTGGGATTCACAGCTCCTCGCGACGCCACGAACTCACCATTCTGGNNTGAACATACAAGGCTGGGGATTCGGGATTCATCTGAGATAGCCTTCTGGCGGTTCGGTGGATTTCCCGCCGGTTCCCAGGATCGTCCCGGACGCCGCGGCCGCCAAGAATCCAACTCTCAGGCGCCAATCACCAGAGACAAATGACCGATCTGCCAGGGACGGCGTAGGACGGCGGCATTTGCCGTCACGGGCCGAAATCGCCTCTCTTTGTCTTCCTGCCAGCGCGGGGGATTTCCTGCCCGCAGGGCCAGGCAGGGCCAGACATTAGCAGGTATCGGATCGTCCCTCGGGTACTCTCCCAGCGGGTGTCGCGACGCCGGTCCACAGGGTTCGCAGGGGTTCGCAGCGGGTTAGCTCGACTCTCGTGCCGGAGCCAGAGAAAACGAATGTGGTACACTCACGATCCGCATATTCCAACGGGTAAATCGATGCCAAAGTGGGGACAAAATGGGGACAGCATTGGCAATGGAAAGCCAACCCGAGTACAATTCGAAACCAACGCAAAATTCGTTTCAATGTTCAACCAGGAAGGGACTTACAACGCAACCGCACAACGAATGCAACATGTCTCCAACATGACGATGGCAGACTTAAAATCCCGTGAGCCGTAAGGCTCGTGCGGGTTCGATCCCCGCCTCGGCCATTGAGTTACGTCGATTTAGGAATTTGCTGCGATGCATGACACTCAATAAACACTCAATTGGCCCTTCGCAGCACATCAGGAACGTGAAGCTCTTCAACCGCTTTATCCAGCTGGCTGGCCATCTTGACGTAGCGCTGCGTGGTCGTGGCAAAAACAGATCGCAGATTGAAACGCAGACTTGCGTTGGGTTCCCGCTCTCATTCAAAGCAGGCTGAAGCACCGCCAACGGTTGGCACGGCCGTCACCGCCGGTGCCGAAGGAGTAAACGGTTGAACTGTAATTGATCTATTACGCCGCCGCCCGTGGCAAAACAGCGAAGGTGACTCCGCTCTGCGGCCGTGCCTTGTTGGGCCACAGCGATTCCAATTGGTCGAATCGCTGGATGTGCTTCCAATAGAGTCCGAGGGTTGGACGACAAATGGCGTGGGCACCCCTCTGGCCAGCGATGTCAGCTTGTGGGACGACGATCATTTCTGAGCGGGCCGTTTAAAGACGGCCACAACATCGCGCGTGGCCCCATAGTTTTGGTTTGTGTCGAAGGCAGACACCAATTCCCACCGATCACGACCAAGTTCATTGAGCATGTCGTTGAACTTGGTTTCGTCGAGGTGTCCACCCACCCAAAAGCCACTTGTGGCCAGTTTTATGGTTTTATACTCCCATTGCATTGCATGTCTCCAACGCCTACCCGCCTAATCGCGCGCCCAACGGGTTGCATGGCCGTCGCCGCCGTAAACGAAGCGAGCGACGTTGAATTGCGATTACATTTTACGATGCCGACGCCAGTTGATCAAAGGACGAAGGCGATTCGCGCAGCGAACTTTGCGGCCATGTTGTGTTGGACGACTATCCGTGCAACCTCACGAGAAGAAGGTTCAGCAGGAGAATGATGGCCCCTGCTGGCACCATCAGCAAATAGCCAAGTCGATATAGTCGCNNATCTTGGCTTTGAGAAAAGCGGCAAATCCCAAAAGAAGGATGAAAACGAAGAGACCGACTGAACGCAATGGAGCGTGGATTGCCAACTGTACCAGCAAGATGGAGCAGATGGCGAACACTGGAATCAAGACGAAAAACGGTACGCTTGTCGAGTACCAATGTAAGCGACCGCTCGCATCACGGCATGGGATCCACAGCGACATACTTATTTGCCTCAAACCAGAGCGGACAACGGTTTGGCTAGTGGTCGCCGCCCCTGACGATGGGAACGACGGTGTATCACCAAACGATTTTATCAAAGCACCGCCCGTAGCCCAAGCAGGGAAGGCGCGTGCGCAGCACCTCTGCCACCATGCCTTGTTGACGGACAAAGGGGGGAGAAAACCCGCTATGCATTCGATTGATGGTCGGACGGTGTGCGACACAAACGAGCGACCATTAAAATTTTGGCGAAGCCAGAAGAAAACATCCCCACGCATATCGTTATCATCACCCAAGGCTCAAGCCGAGACCAAACCCGTGTGTTGCCCGCCACCTCAGGTATGCCTCACACAACATAGCAGGCGATTCGAGAAAACCAAAGCTAGTTCAATCGGGGAGATCCTCTCATGTATCGCTGGATGATCAGTTTGCTGAACCCTGAGCCAAGACAGCATTACTAAGCCCCAGCTGCCATTTCGCTTTGATTCTTCGCTTAGGACCCGTCAGCCAGGTTCAACCATCAAAAGGACACACTCAGCTTGATTTTGTTCCGATCTTGTCTTGCCATGGGCTTTGCGGCCTTCACCAGTACCCCTCACTCCAGCACCTCTAACTTCTGCACCGGCACGTAGAACTTGACGTAATACTTGCCATTGGAGTACCGCACCCCCTTACGGTCCTCGACCAATACCGTAGCTCGCTTATTGATTCGATTAACGAAGCCTTTATGTTGGACGCCATCAAATCTGAACCGGACCTTCACCCCTGGCTTGATACCATATTTGACTATGGCCTTTTCTTTCGGCGTGATTAGCTGGTGTTTGTTCTCCGTGTGGCCGAAGAATCGCAGAGTGATCGAATGAAACCGTGGCTTCGCACAGCTTGACTTGTCCCACAACAACATCTCGATCAAGTGGACAAGTTCGTGTTCCATCACGCGCTGGAGGGCATCCAGGCGATCATGGCACACGATGCCGCTGTTGCGGATCGGACGGTGATCGTCACCAGTAAAGCATTGAAAGAGGAGTGTCGTTGAAACACCGATCTCGTACCACTGCGTTCCACTTGCTTTGTCCAGACAATGAACCGTCTTGCCACCTGTTTTCGTCATTCGCTTTGACAGGCTGAAGTGAAGCGAGACGGTGCCAAGCGACTCCTTGATCTGCCCCTCGAAGAATCGGCTGTCGTAGAACGTGAACAGTATTTTCAAATCGTCGCGATGAATGCAAGTGAAGTTCGAGGCGTCGATGTACTCCGACATGCTCAGCATGTCGGCATGGATTTGTTGGGTGCGGGCCGTGATTTCGTCGGCATGGAGGGTGGTTGATTCCACGATTTGGAGCAGGTTCGCTGGCATGTCGTCATCCATAACAGAATGTCCCTGTTGGTCAGCAATATCTTACCTTCATGCTAGAAAATATCCGTCATCCCCCACCCGTTGCAGGCACTCGTCAAGTGTCAGGCGAGAGAAAAGCTCGAACCACCTGCCAGTATGTCTCATGTACGACAGGTTGAAGCGGCGACCGCCTACAAATTCCAGCCGAGCGAATTTGGATTCGAAGGTGGGCGAGATCGCCGTTGGGCCTGGGCTGGCATAAGTGGCCCCGAAGTAGAAATAATGCCGGTGCCATTTTGTCCAGATGTCGATGATGTAGTTGAATTCGGGCGATTTCGGGGGCGGCTTGATGTATTTCGGCTTGAGCAAAGTTTCCACCAGTTTCTTCGCCTTCCGCTCAACGTCGGCCTTAAGCGTGTCAGGCACCTGGGAGGTTGGCTTTGTTTTTGGTGTGAGCACCCACGTCCTTACCTGCTGTGGCATAATTCATTCCTCCATGAGATTGTGGATGGTAATTTTACCCCAACGTGCGAGACCCGGCCATCCACAATTGCCTTACCGTAGCTTTAAAAGAGACCGACTGCCGTTCGTGGCACAAGTCCCGGCACTTCGACTGTTCGTATACATCTATCTCTTTCTGAATCTTTTGCCGTTGGGCTGTTTGTCAAACTGGCGCCATCCGAGCCGCCTTTCATCCCCCAGCCAAATTCGGTTGTCCCCGCTGGTGCCGGGGGTGGCTAAACTTGGGGCGGCTTGGGCTACCGCGGGGAAAGGCGAGGTTTTCGGTACATGCGGGCAAGAAAGACCCGCACGATTCTCTGAAAACACCAGGATGGGCTCACCTTCACAACGACCGCTGGGTTGACAGCCGGATCGCCGCAAGGGAAGGTCGTAGGTGTCATTTGCAAGGGTAAGATTCGGTATCGGGAAGATGGGGGAGATTGGGGTCATGGACGCTTTGATTCTGGTCGACGAGAACGACACCCAGATCGGCACCGCAGAAAAACTGGCCGCTCATCAAAATGGCGGCCAGCTGCATCGGGCATTTTCCGTCTTTATTTACAACGATTCGGGCCAGCTGTTGCTCCAGCGCCGAGCTGCCGGCAAATACCATTTTGGCGGGCTGTGGACCAACAGTTGTTGCGGCCACCCCCTGCAGGGCGAGGACGTAGCCCTGGCCGCTGGACGACGGCTCCACGAGGAACTGGGTATCCACGTACCATTGCGGGCTGCTGGGACGTTCATCTATCGAGCGGAGGATTGCAGCAGCGGCCTGGTAGAGCACGAATTCGATCACATGTTCATTGGGCATTGGAACGGGCCGCTGTGGATCGACGAGGAGGAAGTTGCCGAAACGCGGTGGTTGGATCCGGAGGCAGTTGGTCAATGGCTGGATCGCGAGCCGGAAAAGTTCACCCCCTGGTTTCCGATCGCTCTGAAAAATCTGGAAGTGTGACTTCCAGCCAGGCGAAGACTTCCCGCCGCTCGCCAAGAAGGCTGTGCAAAATACCGGCTGGAGACGATCCGGGGCCCACGGTGGGAGGATGACAGGGACGGCCCTCCTGATCGCGGGGCGTTCCACGTCTTGATCGTTGAGCGGATCGATCGATGACGTCGATCTGTGACTGAAATTTCCGATGCAGTCGGTCCGGCGATTGACCACCCGGATCCGTGCGACCCACTTTCAGCCGGATCCATGCATGCTAAATCGTCACAGCCGCTTGGGCCGTGACGGCGGCGTAATGTTCTTTCAGCAGTTGCTGCAGGTCGCCGTGCTCGGGGTCTTTCTTTGTCAGGTCGGACAGCGTTTGGAACTTCAGGTGGACCTGGTCGTAGCCGTTTTTGGTCGTTAGCCGCCGTTCCCGAGCCAAGTGGACGATCCTGCCCAGGGGAAATTCGCCTTGGGGGCCGGTCAGGATCAATTCGATTTCCGTGGGCCGCTTGGTAGTGAAGGTCGCCCAGGCTGGCTGCTGACCGGGGAGATACAGGTTGACGAGGACCTGGTTGGTCCACACGAACTTGCCATCGGGCGCGGACTTTTCCAGGAGGGCGACAAGTTGTTCCAGCAGTTGAGGTTTCCACGTGGCTGGTTTTCCGGGCGGAAAGCCTTTGCGGTGCAGATGCCATTTTTTTCCCATCACCTTCCAGGGCATCAGGTCATCTGGTTTTTCCTGCTTTTTTTTGGTGATTTGTTGAAAACCTTGCGAAGCGTCGCTGAGGAATTTCCAGAAGTGTGGCGTGTCGATTTCGTCCAGTTGGTGGACTTTCAGTTCCACTTCCTGCCAGGGGCCCCTTAGGTTCTTGCAACGCACGCGGCGGTCGGTACCGTACACCGGCAGGGCATCCATTTCGTTCAGCGGCGTCATCCCCAGCCGCTCGACCAGCTGCTCGCGCTGAAAAGTACGCTTGGCGACGCGGAACTTCAGTTGGATCAGCCACTCTTCCCCGGTGATCGCATGGAAGAACCAGCCGTCCGCCTTGCGTTGGCTGCTGATTTCCACGACGCTGCGATGGTTCCAGTTGGTGTCGGCATAGTCGCCAAGTTCGTGGATCCGGTCGACGATCCGATTTAATATTTCGCCGTCCCAGCGGCAGGGGTTGCCTGACCGGCCCACGCGGCGTTTGGTGTGCCAGCCACGGCCATCCAATTCCCAGGGCATGCTCTGCTGGCTGCCGACATCGTCAATTTCCATGTCCCCCGACTTCTTTGTTTCGTCGTCGATCTTGGCCGTTTGTCGTTTTTCGTAAGGTCCCGCTGCAAGAACGGGTGCCAGAGCGGCCCCGGTCCAGCTGGCAAGCCGGGGCGTCTGGCTGCGAGTTTCAGCACGTTTGCTGGACACCTGCCGTCGTTTTGGCTTGTTGGCTTTTTGGGCATAGGCCACGACGTCTTCGGGCGTACCGCAGGCGACAACGTGTCCGCCTCCCTGGCCCGCCTCGGGACCCAGTTCGATAATCCAGTCCGCCGACTTGATGACATCCAGATTGTGCTCGATCACCACGACCGTATTGCCCAGGTCGACCAGGCGATTGAGGACGGCCAGCAGTTTTCGCAAATCTTCGAAGTGCAGGCCGGTGGTCGGTTCGTCCAGCAGGTAGAGTGTCTGGCCCGTATCGGGTCGGGCCAGTTCGGCGGCAAGTTTCACTCGTTGCGCCTCGCCTCCTGAAAGTGTGGGGGCCGGTTGTCCTAACTGGACGTAATCCAAACCAACATCGCATAACGTTTGCAGGGTGCGGCGGATTCGGGGGATATTTTCAAACAGTTGCAGCGCCTTACCGCAGGGCATTTCCAGCACGTCGGCAATCGACTGGCCATGGAAACGGACGGCCAAAGTTTCGGGGTTATAGCGTTTGCCGTGACACACATCGCAAGGTACCCAGACATCGGGCAGAAAGTGCATTTCAATGGCCACCTGGCCGGCCCCTTCGCAGTAGTCACAGCGGCCACCGCTGGCATTGAAGCTGAACCGGCGAGCCGTATAGCCGCGCAGTTTGGCTTCGGGAAGTTGCGCGAATAACATGCGGATCCACTCGAAGACACCGGTATACGTAGCCGGGTTTGACGAGGGCGTGTTGCCCAACGACCGCTGGTCGACGCGAATCACCTTGTTGATCTGTTCCCTCCCGCGGATCGCATCGTGTGAACCGGGCACCGTGCTGGCTCGATGCAAAGTGCGGGCCAGGGCGTTGTACAAAACGTCTTCCACCAGCGAGCTCTTCCCGCTGCCGCTGACACCGGTCACGGCGGTCAGCAGGCCCAGGGGGATCTGGACGTCGACGTTTTTGAGATTGTTGTGTCGTGCGCCGACGATCTGGAGCACGGCATCGGGTATCTGTGGTTTGGCCGTGGCGCGGCGGCGGGCGCGTGAAGAGGTTTTGGGGCCACCACCAAGCACGCTCACCCCCTTGGCCTGGCGGCGGTTGGTCGGGACAGGGATCGCCTTCTTTCCGGACAGATAGGGTCCGGTCACCGAAGCGCGGCGGCGGGCGACTTGGGCAGGCGCGCCGCGAGCGACGATTTCGCCGCCCAGCTGTCCGGCGGCCGGACCGAAGTCCAACAGGCCATCGGCGGCCGTCACGACATCGCGGTCGTGTTCGACCAGCAGCAGCGTATTGCCCAGGTCGCGCAACTTGTAGAGGGCTTTCAGCAGACGCCCCGTATCGCGGGGGTGCAAGCCGATGGTCGGTTCGTCCAGGACGTAGAGCACGCCGCACAATCCGCTGCCGACCTGGCTGGCCAGGCGGATGCGTTGCGATTCGCCTCCAGAGAGCGTAGGGGCCGGGCGGGCCAGCGCCAGGTAAGCCAACCCCACATCGCAGAGAAACTGCACGCGGCTGGTGATTTCCCGGACCAGTTCGCCAGCGATTTTCTTTTCGCGCGGGTCCAGCTTCCAGCCTTGGACGGCCATCAGCAGCTCGTCCAGCGGCATGCGGCAGTAGTCATCCATCGTCCGGTCTCGGAAGCGGACGGCGGCCGCGTCATCACGCAGGCGGCTGCCGCCACAATCGGAGCAGGCAACTTCGTCCAGCAAATGTTCCAGGCGGGCGCGAAAGCGAGCAGAAAGGCGGGACGCCTCGTCCAGGGCCGGGTAAATGCCCTTGTATTGGAAGCGGAAGGCGGGGATCGAAGCGCCCGCTTTGCGGGAACGTGATTTCTTCCCGGCAACTTCGATCCAGCGGTCGGGGGCCCCGTACAGCACGGTGCGCCGCTGGCGGCTGGACAACCGCCGGAAGGGGACATCCAGGGGGAGATTCAATTGTTGGCTGAGCGCCGTGAGCATGGCGTCGAACAACCAGTTGTCGCTTGCCGGCCACACCTCCACAGCCCCCTCCCGCAAGGTCAGTTCGTCGTCTCGCAGCAAGGCCGACAGGTTGGCCCCGGTTTCTGTGCCGAGTCCTTCGCAGGATTCGCACCAGCCCAGCCAACTGTTGAAGGAAAAGTTATGGGGCGTAAGCGGTTCAAAGCTGCGGTGGCAGCGATCGCAAGCAAAGTGTTGGCTGTGCCGTTGAACCTCCCAGTCGGTTTCCGGTCTGGAATCGTCTGCCACGGCCAGATGGATCACCCCTTCGCCCAGAGCTAGCGCATTTTCCACGCTGTCGGCGATACGACCGCGCAGTGCGGGGCGAACCGAGATGCGGTCCACGACGACCTCCACGTCATGCCGGCGGCGGCGGTCGATGTCGGGCGGGTTATCCAGCGAATGCGTCTGGCCGTCAATACGGACGCGGACATAACCGGCGGCACGAATTTGTTTCCAGAGCTTTTCATAACTTTCGCCAACGCAAATCGACAGCGGCGCCATCAGATAGGCCTTGGTCCCTGCCGCGAGACCCATGACCTTGTCGATCACTTCATCGGCCGTCTGCGTGCCCACCGGGATTTCGCAGGCGGGACAATAGGGCGTGCCCAGCCTGGCCAACAGGATCCGCAGGTAGTCGTAGACCTCGGTGACCGTGCCGACGGTGGAACGGGGCGTGTGCCCCATCTGTTTTTGTTCGATGGCGATCGCGGGCGAAAGGCCGTCAATGTGGTCCAGCTGCGGTTTCTCCATCTGGGCCACAAATTGCCGCGCATAGCTGCTCAGACTTTCCACATAGCGGCGCTGCCCTTCGGCATAGATCGTGTCCATGGCCAGCGACGTCTTGCCACTGCCACTCATCCCACAACAGACTGTCATCTGGTCGCGGGGGATTTCCACGTCGATGCTCTTCAGGTTGTGCTGCCGAGCGCCCTGGACGCGGATAGCCGGGGCGAACTGTTTTGCTCGCCGCGCTGGCCGGGATTTGCCGTTGATCCGGCTGCGTTTGGCGGTTTTGCCTGACAAGATGGGCGCCAGCGCTTGGCCGGTATGGGATGGTTTGTCGGCGGCGACATCTTCCGGGGTGCCGGCCACGACGACCTGGCCACCACCCGCTCCCCCTTCGGGTCCCAGGTCGATGACCCAGTCCGCCGTTTTGACCACATCCAGGTTGTGTTCGACAACCAACACGGTATTGCCGGCTTCGACGAAAGCGTGCAGGACATCCAGCAGCATTTGGATATCGGCAAAGTGGAGACCCGTGGTCGGTTCGTCCAGGAGGTACAACGTCTGGCCGGTACTGCGTTTGACCAGTTCGCGTGCCAGCTTGATCCGCTGCGCTTCGCCGCCGGAGAGTGTGGGGGAGGGCTGACCCAGTTTGAGGTAGTCGAGCCCCACATCGTGCAGCGTCTGCAGCTTGTTGCGGACCAGCGGAACGTTTTCGAAATGGTCAAGTGCTTCCTGGATATCCATCTCCAGCACATCGGCGATCGACTTGCCTTTGTACTGCACTTGCAGCGTTTCGCGATTAAACCGATGTCCGCTGCAGACGGGGCAGGTGACCCACACGGCGGCCAGGAAGTCCATTTCCAGTTTGTTCGCGCCGTTTCCCTCGCAGGCCTGGCAGCGGCCCCCTTGGACGTTAAAGCTGAAGCGACCCGGCTTGTAGCCCCGTTTTTTCGCTTCGGGCAGTTGGGCGTACAGCTTGCGGATTTCGTCAAAGACTTTGATGTAGGTGGCCGGATTGGAACGGGGCGTGCGGCCGATGGGCGACTGATCGATGGCGATCATCTTGTCCAGGTGCCGGAGTCCTTCGATTTTCCGATACGCGCCCGGTTCGCCGGTGCCGCCATTCAGGTCGCGACGGAGGGCCTCGATCAGGATATCGTTGACCAGCGAACTCTTGCCGGAACCGGAAACACCGGTCACGCAGGTAAACGTCCCCAGGGGGATCTTCACGTCGATGTTCTTGAGGTTGTTGTGGCGGGCGCCGCGAATTGTGAGCACAGGTCGGGGCGTCTTTTTCTGCGATCGTTTACCAGGTGCGGCATGCGGGGTCCCGTTTTGATCGGAGGAAAAGACCTTCGATCCCTGGGGGACGCGCCGCTGGGTGGGGACATCGATCTTTTTTTGGCCGGAAAGATATTGTCCGGTGACGCTCCGCTTGGCCCCGGTCACGGTCTGGATGTCACCGTGGGCCACAACTTCGCCGCCACGGACCCCCGGACCGGGCCCGAAGTCGATGATATGATCGGCCGCCCGCATCGTCTCTTCGTCATGTTCCACAACGACGACGGTGTTGCCGGCGTCGCGGAGGCGGGTGAGCGTATCCAGCAAGCGGCGATTGTCGCGGGGATGCAGGCCGATGGACGGTTCGTCCAGGATGTACAGCACGCCCACCAGGCCGCAGCCGATCTGGCCGGCCAGGCGGATCCGCTGCGATTCACCGCCGGACAGCGTCGGGGCGGTGCGGTTCAGCGAGAGATAGTCGAGCCCGACGTTCAACAAGAAGCCGAGCCGGCCGCGGATTTCCTTCAGCACTTCCGCCGCAATCGTGGCTCGTGTGTCGTCCAACCGCAGCTCAGCAAAAAACTTCACCGCCTCGCTAACCGGCAAGTCGCAAACTTCGGGCAGCGACCGGCTAGCTTGATCTGCGAAAGCCGGATGAGCGCTCTCGATACGGACGGCACACGCTTGCCGGTTTAACCGCTGCCCCTGGCAATCGGGGCAACGGACTTCGTTCATATATTTTTCCAGCTGCCGAATCTGGGGCTTACTGTGGCTGTTACGGTATTTGGAAAGCAGTTCCGGGATAATCCCCTCGAACTTGCCGCCGTATTTGCTGCCGCGAGGGCCGTTTCGCCAGGTAAAGGTGATGTGCTGTTCGCCGGTGCCCCACAGCCAGAGCGATTGCAGTTCGGGATCCAATTCCTCCCAGGCCATCTCCAGCATCGTACCGCGCTCGAGATCCCCGATCCGTTCCACCGTGTCGGCCACCCCTTGATAGATGTGCCGTTTCCAGCGTCCCAAGGCGCGCCACTTGCCGATCAATTCGATGCAACCTTGTTGAAAGTTCAGCGAACGGTTGGGGATCAGCAGGTCGGGATCGAAACTGAAAAATTGGCCCAACCCATCACATTCAAGACACATTCCTTGGGGGCTGTTGAAGCTGAAAAGTTGCGGTGTGAGCGGTTCGAAGCTGGTTTCGCAGTGCGTGCAAGCGTAACGAGAGGAAAGCGCAAGGTCGCCGGTGACGGTCGAGCGTTTGACGCGTCGCCGCGTGGCCTTCCGGCCAGGACGTGCCGCGGTTGCCGTGTCGCGGCCCCTGGCGCTGCGATCGGCACCGGATTGGGGCCCCTCGGCCGACTGGCTATCGGCATCCTGCACGCCGACGATCAGGTTCCCCTCCCCAATCCGCAGAGCATTTTCAATCGCTTCGGAAAGCCGCGGGCGAATGCCGGGACCAGCCACCAGCCGGTCGACGACCACTTCAATGTCGTGACGCATCTGCCGATCCAGGCTGAGGTCGTCTGTCAGCGAGACGATCGTGCCGTCGACGCGGGCGCGGACAAAACCCTGTTTCAGCAGGGCCGCAAACAAGTCGCGGTACTCACCCTTTTGACCCCGGATCACAGGGGCCAGCACGCTAAACCGTGTGCCAGCGGCCAGGCCCATGATGCGGCCAATGATCTGTTCGCGGGTTTGAGCCGTGATCGGACGATCGCACTGGGGGCAGTAACCCTGTCCCACGCGGGCGTAGAGCACTCGCAGGTAATCGTAAATCTCCGTGATCGTGCCCACGGTCGACCGCGGATTACGCCCGGAGGTCTTCTGCGAAATGGAGATGGTGGGGCTGAGCCCCTCGATCAGGTCCACCTCAGGCTTTGGCATCTGGCCGAGGAACTGCCGAGCGAAGCTGCTGAGACTTTCCACGTAGCGGCGCTGACCTTCGGCATAGATGGTGTCGAAAGCCAACGAGCTTTTCCCCGATCCAGAAACGCCAGTCAGGCAAATCAGCTGGTTCCGCGGCAGGACAACATCGACGTTGCAAAGATTGTGCTCACGAGCACCTTTGATAACCAGATCCGAGGCGGCCATGTTCAGGTCGGTGGTTCTACGGTGTACAAGCGGCGGGTCGCAGGCGGCCTGTCCACACAAATTCGCCAGCTCGCCACGACAAGTGCGGATGGGAGCCAAAGAGCGAAAGGGTCAAGCGCACCCTGGCGAGTGGGAGGGCAACGGCCGGCGGCCAATTCGACCGGCGGAAACAGGGCATTGTAGGCCAAGGCCCGTCGATCGCAAATCGCGACCCCGGCCGGAAGTGGATCAAGCGACCTTGATGGGAAACGCCGGCCGGAAGTTGGCTGATGGGCTGCCCGTGCCCGCCGGCCGGGCATCATCCGTACGGACCGTATGGACTACGGCTGTGGCTGGGCGTCGTCTTCCAGCGCCTCGACTTCGGCCTTGCGTACCGCCGCGGCGGCCGCTTCCCGGGCCAGCGGGAATTCCGGCCCCGGCGCGAAATACTGAACATCATCGCTCAAATAATAGGGACTGGGCAGCGTCTGGCCGCCCACATTGACCTGGCAGCCGGTCGCCGCCAGGGCGATCATCAGCAAGACACCGCCGGCCAAGTGCCGCCCATCGGATTGCCGACTTGTGAATGTCCCCATGGTCGTTCTGCCTCCTCGTCGCAGACCCGCGGTGGCATGCAACCGGCCTGTGCGGACTGCACCGCACGGTCGCTGCAACTGTTAATACCCTTATCGTCCGCCGAACCGGTCAACTTTCACCGCTTTATCCAAAAGCGGGCGTCTACCAGCATCGGTAGCGTCGCGCGTCCGGGAAGGGCGGTCTGAAATAAGGGGCAAAACGGCAGGAATCGGAGGATGAATCGTTACCCGAGGTTCGCTCCCATGGCGCCAGAGGAGTATGATAAGGAGATGGTTCCGCCGTGTCCGCTGGCACCGCTACCGTTGACAGGCAGCGCTGGGGAGTAATTCAATGATGGCGACCGCTCGCACGTCTTGCGGCGGCGGATGTCGCTGGCCCGGCCCTTTTGGGCCGCTGAGCCTGTTGTTGCTGCTGCACCTCTTCCTGGCCACCCTCTATCCGGCCCCTGCCCAGGCTCAGAATCGGCGGCAGGACAATTCGATCATCAGCCCGACCTACTTTGCCAGTCTGCCGCTGCTGTACCAGGGCGAATACGAACTTGCCGCTCGTGGCCTGGAACAGGCTCGACGCGGCGCGATCCGCAGTGTGGATGCGCGTTGGATCGACTCGATCTGTTACTTCACCATGCTGGGCGAGGTGCACCTGCGGATTGGCGAGCTGCGGGAAGCTCATCAAAACTACGAAGCGGCATTACGGCTGTACATCCAGTACAGCGACTGGATGTTACGGGTTCAGTTTCCTGAGCGGATTGAGCCACAGCCTGGGTTGATCGCTGCGCCGCCCTGGGGAAACACGACCCGGCGGTTTCGGTTGGGACGTTTTCCCAAACGCTTCCACATCGTGCGTGGCGGTCAGCGTATTGTGACCTTTGAGAATCGGACGGCTATTACCAACGTCAATCAACTTCATCCGCTGCATGTGGACGAGCTGGTGCGTTGCTCGTGCCTGGCGATCCGGCGGCGGGCTGAGATGCTGGGGCCGACCGCCCGCCACGACACCCTGCTGCAGGAGGTGGTCAAGCGGCTCTCGGCAGACCAGGGACCGGTCAATCACTGGTCACGGGCGTGGATCGATTTGCAGCTGGGCTTTGCCTTGGCTGGCGTGGAGCGCACGGACCAGGCGATCAAGGCGCTGGAGCGATCGCTGTTGGCGGCGGGCGAATTCGACCACCCGCTCTCCTGTCTCGCCATGCTGGAACTGGGTCGCCTGGCGGTGGCGGAAGCCAATCACGCCGCCGCTCTTCGCTGGCTGGAGGAAGCCACGTATTCGGCCTACTACTTCGACCGGCCTGAAGTGCTGCAGGAAGCTTTCCAACTGGCCCATAGCGTGCACGTGGTTCAGCAGGGTCGGGGTGTTTATCCCCCGCTGGGCCCCGCCATCCGCTGGACCCGCTCGCAAAGGCTGTACGAACTGCATGCCATGCTGTTGACCGCGGCCACTGAGAGCCATGTGCTGCAAGGCGACTTGAAAGCCGCCGTCACGTGGCTCGGCCAGGCCCGGCAGGCGGTCAAGCGAAACGATATCGACCGGGGGGCGATCGGCGCCGAGTTCGGACGCGTGGCGGCCCTGGTGGGATACTTATCGGGCGACCCGCAGGAGGCCGACCGGGCCCTGGGGGCATCGTTGGAATTCATGCGACGTGGCGCGATCAGGCTGTTTCACATGGAAATGGTCGACGAGGCCTTTACCAACGGGCTGGTGCGGGAGCGGGTCGCACTGGAGCTGTACCCGCAAGTTCTGGGCGATCCCAGCCCGTTTGACTGGCGTTACCACCCTCTGGAAGCACTGGCCTGCATGCTGGCCGACCGGCCGGTCTCCTTGCAAAATTGGTTTCGGGCAGCCATGCAGCGCGACGATCTGCTGGCCACGCTGGACGTCGTCCAGCAGATCCGGTCGCGACGCTTTACCAGCACGCTACCGCTGGGCGGGCGGCTTTTGAACCTGAGGTGGATTCTGCAGGCCCCTGCAGCGGCCCTGCCCCCCATAGCGCTCATCCAGCGCAAAGAACTGGTGGGGCGGTTCCCGGAGTATGCCCAGCTGGAAAAGCGGGCTGAAAAAATACGGGCCGAATTGAAACAGCATCCCCTCCTGCCCGACGAAAATCAGATGGCTCGCCAGCAGGCGGATCGCATGCAGCAGTTGGCCCAGCTGGCGGTCCTGCAGGAAAACGTGTTAAAACAAATCGCCATCGGGCGTACGCCGGCCACGATGGTCTTTCCCCCGCGGCGATCGGCCGCTGCCGTTCAGCAGAAGCTGCCCAAAGGCCAGGCACTGCTCTGCTTCCACGTCACTGAGGAAAAACACGATGCCTTCTTGCTGACTTACAACCGCGCAAGGCACTGGCCGATCCATTCGCCCGATACGGTTCGCCAGCAGTTAATCCGTCTGCTGCGGGCCATGGGGCATTATGACCCGCGTCGGCCGTTGAGCGGCAGTCAGTTGAACGACGAAAGCTGGCGACCGGCCGCTCGCCAGCTGCTGGCCGAAATCACGCGGGACGCGAAGATCGATTTGGGCACAGGCATCACGGCCCTGGCGATCGTGCCCGACGGGCTCTACTGGTATGTCCCGTTCGAGGCACTGCAGGTCGGTCAAGAGAACAACAGCCAGTCGCTGATCACCAAAATGCGGATACGCTATGCGCCGACCCTGGGACTGACGATCCCCCTGGACCCTGCCGCACCGCGACTGGACCAGTACGCGGTGGTGGCAGGCAAACTTTTCCCGCGGGAAGACGATCGACTGGCCGCCGACGCCCTGCAGACGCTGCGCGGCCAGCTGCCGCGTACCTACGCCGTCACGCGTGACCATTCTTTCCGCGCCGACGTGGCCGCCACCTTTTTGGACGGCATCGTCGTGCTGGATGAAATCGAGCCGCCGAAAGGGGGGCCCTACAAGTTGGCGCCCCTGCAAGTGGATGCGGCCCGTCCCGGCTCGTCCTTAGGCGAATGGATGATGCTCCCCTGGGGCAGTCCCCAGGTGGTGGTGCTGCCCGGATTTCGTACACCGGCCGAGGATGCACTGAAACGGCTGCCGGCTGCCCAAAGGGGAGGCGAAGAGTTGTTTCTGACCACGATGGGCCTGCAGGCGGCCGGGACCCGCACGATCCTGATCAGCCGTTGGCGGACAGCGGGTCGCACGGCGAACAATCTCGTAATCGAGTTCTTGCAGGAACTGCCGCACGCTTCCGCGGACGACGCCTGGCAACGCAGCGTGCAGCTAGCTCAGGAAACACAAGTGGACCCGGAATTTGAACCTCGCGTGGAGAATTCCGACGCAGTCAATGCCCCGGCGACACACCCTTTTTTGTGGAGCGGGTATATGCTGATCGACCCGGGCCGGGAGGAAGATCTGGGCGAGGAGACAGACCGGCAGGAGCCGGACGAAAAGGAGGCCGCGGCCGGCTGACCGCGGCGGCCGCCTTGTGAAGGGCGCCTTGTAAAGGGGACCACCACCGCCCCCTCCCTCCAGCCGCTCAACAATCGTCGTATCATACACCAAGTCATTTCAGCATGCTCACCCATCAACAACGTCAAGACCTCAGACCGTGCATCCTGCGAATGCAAATCATTGTGGGAAGCTTGGTTTTTGCCGTCATTTCCCTGGCCAGCGTGGTCCTGGTTGTTGGCGATGGCGAGCCGGCGGAAACGCCGATGGTTTCTTACCTGTCCGTCTTGATGGCAATCGCCTGCCTGGTCGGCGGCCCGCTGGTGGCGGGCCACATCGCGCGGATCGGCCTCCAAACATGGGTTCAGGACACCCGGACCTCACCACTGGCCATGCCCGAAGGCAGCGGTAAAGCAAGTTTGCTGGCCAACGTTTATCAGACCAGGCTGATCGTGGCGGCAGCGACCATCGAGGGGGCCGCCATCCTGAACCTGGTGGCGTACCTGTTGGAGGGCCGGACCTGGACCCTGGCAGCCGCAGCCGTCCTGCTGTTCGTCCTGCTGATGCAGTTCCCCACCAGCGGACGGGTGGAAACTTGGGTGGAAAATCAGTTGGAGTCGGTAGCTCAGTTGCGGGATCTTTCCGACTGAAGTCCCTGCGGACCGCGGCCAGCAAACCGTCTCCACATCGGTCGCCCGGTGGAAACGATTTGTCGGCCGTCGACGTTCCCCAATCATTCCTGGGGCGATTTTCTTTGGCTGGCCCACCACCTGATTTCGCCGTGATGGATCACCGGCAAGCGTGCTGTGCCTGTGGAAGAACGAGCTTGCAGGGTCACATCGCGCGTCAGCGGCTCGCTAACCGGCAGACTTTACCAAATCGATACCTGCCGAATTCCCGTTAAAAATGGGCTGGATTCCCCTGTTCGGATCGTGGGGACCGCGCCCGAAAGCTCGATTTTTCCCTACAAAAGTAATCCCTTACCAAATGACCTTCGGTAAAGAATTTTTGTCATGGCCCTTCTTGGCTCATGCCGAATCCACCTCTACTGGCAGAAAGCTCGTCAGGACGTCGAGCGTTTATAGGATTCTATTCGAGTACGGACACTTAGGAGACTCAAGGATGATTAGCCTGCAAGGTTTCAGCAGGGTGCTGGTCGCGGTCGTGGCCACCCTGGTCTTTTCAAGTTACGGTTGGGCCAGTTGCGGCTGTGCAGCCGGCTGCGACCAGAATGGCAACTGCACGACCTGCGGATGTGCCGCAGACACCTGTGACGCCAACGGCGAAGGTTGCGGCTGCGAGGCCAACGGCAAGGACTGCGGCTGCGAGGCCAACGGCAACGGTTGCGGCTGTGCTTCCAGCGGCGACTGCGACTGCTGCGGCTGGTGCAACCTGGGCGATGCCTGGAAACTGCAGCGGTGCGACAACTGCCTGGGCATCACCTACGGCGGTTGGGTCTCGCTGGGCTACCACAGCGACCAGACACCCCTCTCGGACGTCTTCAACGACCTGCTGGCGTTCAACGATCGGGCCGGGGTCTTGAACCTGCACCAGGCCTGGGTCTATATGGAACGCGAAGCGGACGGCCAGTGCGAATGGGACATGGGCTTCCGCGTCGACTTCATGTACGGGACCGACGCTCAGAAGACGCAAGCCTTCGGGCAGCCGACCGGTTGGGATACCGACTGGGACCACGGCGGCTACGGCTTTGCCCTCCCGCAAGCCTACCTGACGTTCGACAAGGACGACTTGACCATTACCGTGGGCAAATTCTTCACGATGAATGGCTACGAAGTCGTGCCCGCCACGGGGAACTTCTTCTACAGCCACGCTCTGACGATGTTCAACAGCGAACCGTTCACGCATACCGGCCTGATGGTCAGCTACGACTACACGGACGACGTGACCTTCCACGCTGGCTGGACCGCCGGCTGGGATACCGGGTTCCGTTCGTTCGAAGGCGGCAGCAACTTCCACGGCGGCGTGACCGTGCCCCTGCTGGACGACCTGACCATGACCTACGTGCTCTGTGCAGGAGACATGGGGCTCCGCGGCGAAGGGTACAACCACAGCCTGGTCTTTGACTGGGTGATCAACAACTGCTGGGAATACGTCCTGCAAAGCGACCTGGTCGCTCTGGAAGCCGACGCCCTCAACGGCGGCGCGAACAACGATCAGTTCGGGATCAACCAGTACCTGTTCTATACCATCAACGATTGCCTGAAGGCCGGCGTGCGAGCCGAGTGGTGGCAGACGGACAACCTGGATCGTTACGAGGTCACGTTCGGCGTGAACGTCCGGCCCCATGCGAATCTGGTCGTCCGCCCGGAAGTCCGCTACGACTGGGGAAGTGGAGCCAGCGAGGTTTTACTGCCCAACACGCCCAACGGCGAAGCGACGACCTTCGGGATCGACGCAGTGTTGACCTTCTAGGACCTGTTGCTTGAGAAAGTAAAGCGTGCTTGTTTCAACGGAAGGGGTCGCCTGCCAAGGCGGCCCCTTTCGCATGCGCCTGCAGCCCACTGAGTCTGGAGGCAGCAGCAGCCCCAGCCCACCGCCTCAAAAGGCCGCCGGTTCCGCCGGCTCTGTCTCCAGCTGGCCCGACATCATCAGATACGCCGCGCTCCACATCACTCCGATCAGCGCCACGGCGAAGAAAAACCCCACGCAGAAGGCCAGCAGGCCCAGGATCACGAAGCCGACGCTGGTCAGCCACAACAAAAAGGTCGTCCCCACGTTGTTCTGAGTCACCGTCCGGGCCACGGAAAACGATGCCAGGATGTCCGCCTTCGCGTCGACCACGATCCAGTAGAAAGGCCAGAACATCAGCATCAGGATAATGCCCGGGATCACGCACAACGTAAAGCCGATCATCACGGCCAACCCCGCCAGGATCACGGCCGCCGCCACCGGCAAAAATCGGGGGCCCCCTTGAAAGAGATGAGCGAATTCGACCGGCTGCCGCCGGCAGGCTCGCAACGTGATCTGCGTCTGGCCGATGCCCAGGTACAGCTGCAGGGCCTGAGCGGCGAGGTTGCCCAGAATGCCCACGGTAATCGCCGCCGCCTCCTGGTTGTTCTGCATAAATACCTGCTGGACTCTTTCCAACATCAAGCTCAGCACCAAATTGACCACCGTCAGGAAAAAGACGATCCCCACCAGCAGGCCCAGGTGGTCCTTCCACACCTGCCAGGCGTAGTTGATCACCGCGTTGACCGTGACCGGCTGGTTCTGCAACGCGCCAGGCTGCACGCCGTAAAGGGGCGCTCGATACGAGTCGACCTCGGGCGAGAGATACGGATTGGCCGGGCCACCTTCCGCCCCCGCCCCGCCAGCCGGCCCAGCGGCCGGGGGGGCCGGCGGAGGGGGTGGGGGAGTCGCGGGCCGTCCCGCCGCCGGGACCTGGGCCACCGTCTGGCAATTGGGACACTTCGCACTCCGCCCCGCGTAATCGTCCGCCACCCGCAAGGTCTTCTGGCAACCAGGACAAACAAATTCAATCGGCATCGTCTGGGAAACCCGATAGCAGCGGTGGATCTTGGCGGGCCCTTGGCCCGCGGCCAGCGTCTCCCGTGGATAAACTTTTGGCCACCGGTCGTCAACCCATTGTCGGCAGCCGCGGCCCAAGGCTCCGGTGGCCAGATCCCGCAACGCCGGCAAAGAAGGGGGCAGCGAGGCGGAAAAGCAAGGGTGGCAGGGCCCGCGGGTCGGCGCGACAGCTTGGGCCCCGAGGAGGCGTCCCCGGAATCGGGCCGACGCTGATCCGCCGGCAACCCGACCCGGCAAGGCAACTCAGGCGGCTCGCCGCGCCGGATCCCCGGCCCGATCCAGGCTGCCGCCGTCGGGAGACGCTTGCGGATCCACCGCCCGACCGGTGGGAGAGATTTGCTTGATGGCCACAATTTGGACCTCCACGCAAAGCCCCGGCACGAGCCGGCCGAATTTACGGTTCAGTCGCCACCACCAGCGGCAATATTCCAACGGCCGCAAGATCCCGCCGCTGATGACACGGAAGCCCCGCCGCTGTCGAATCTCGACATCCCCGCAACTTTGCCGCCACATGGCCAGGAAGGATCGCAAGGAAAATGCCTGCACATGCGGCCGCGGCCTGCGGTCCACCAAACGGTCAAAAAACGGCACGAGGTGCTTGCGGATCAAGTGCGGGCCATGAGGGAAAATGGGGACGCCGACAACCAGCAGGCCTCCCGGCCTGAGCACCCTTGCCAGTTCGGTCAGTGCGGCCTGGGGATTGTGTAAATGTTCCAGCATCTGTTCGCAGATCACCACGTCAAATTGTTCCGACTCAAGCTGCGGCATTCCCTGCTCGGCGTCAATCCGGTGATGCTGCCACTGCCGCCACTTGTACACCCGCTCCAACCCGCACGGATAGCAGTCGGCGGCGTGATAGTCGATGCATGCGGACGCCGCGTGCACCTCCAGATACCTGAGCGACACCCCCTTACCGACGCCCACATCCAGCAATTGCACTCGGCGATTTTCGCGGTCATGGATTTGGCCAGCAAAATCGGCTACGTCCTCCGCCAGGGCGTGATAACGCGCCTGCCGCAAGCGATACGGCGGATAACCCGGTTCGACACCAAACGCTTTGCCGTGACTGGCCATCAAGATAACCCTCCCTCACCCCCAAACGGTGGATAGCGCGGAACAAAGACGCAAAACGACGATGGACGAACGACTCGTCCTTTGTCCGGTCCCCAGTCTCGCCCTTGGCGGTGCAAAACAAGTCGCCAAGACTTGCGGCACTGGCAGGAACGGTCGCAACTCGTCGCGCTTTTTCACTGCCTGAAAATTTTGCCCAGCCTGAAAAGTTGAGCGTTGACAGACCGCTAGGATGGGCATCGGCGCTCTGCTTTCCGTGAATCCAGCGGAATCCCCGTCAGCAAACACGATTTCCCCTGCTCGGCCGCTCGCGTTGCTGGCACGGGGTGGTTACGTGTTCCGCCCGATGAACGCCTCACCAGGCCGTCCCGCCTGGTCAAAGAACGGTCCGTTTCGCTTGCGCTGTCACCCCTCACCGAACCGCTTATTCTGTCTAAAATCGTGTCACCCCATCGCCCCCCTGCGATGGCGCGGTTCGCACAACACCTGCGGTGGCAAGGCGCGTGAGGCGACTGGGAAACCAAGCCGGTCGAACACCTTTATTTCGGCCTTAAGGCCGAAGGTCACACCCCGACGTCCCACTTGGCGAACCGTAAGCCAGTCCCCGGCCAGGGACCATCCCGACCAGGAAAAATTCTTGTGCACCGCCGCCGTTTTTTGGTGGTCTTTTTCAGCGATCCGGCTTGGCCTTGAAAGTACCAGACGGACCCTGCAGCTTGACCGGCTTAAATTCGACCGCTTCGACCGCTTCCCACACCGCCCGCGGGGACAGGCTGACCCCGGATTTGGGTGTCAGGACGGCAAAACCCTTTTCGACGTCGCATTGGACCTTGGCGACACCCGATACGGTTTCGAGTTTCGTAGAGATTTTTTTGGCGCAATGGGCGCAGTGCATATCGCTCACAAAGACCCAAGTGTACGGCAACTGGGAAGCTTGCAGGCTGGCCTGGGCGATAAACATCGCGGCAATGGAGAGGGAGACGATATGCAGCGGTCGACGAGCCATAAGAGAATCCTGATCAGCTGAAGGAAAGGACGGACGACAACGCCAGCCTGGCCGGCGACAGCCTTGAAGAAGGCAGACAATATTGTCGTCCATTCGCAATCGGCCGATTTAGCCAAATGCGGCGCCGCGCGCCGCGCGCGGTCCAGAAAGGTCCGCGCGCATCGCTAGCCCGAATTTCGCAGCAACTGCCTGGCCAGCGACGGTAAGTCTTTGCCTGGCAAGACAGAGGACGCCATGTGACCGCAGGACGTATGAATCCATCGTGAAGGATCAACTTGCGACGTCTGAAATGGC
>WVZU01000355.1:0-325 GCA_011772275.1 Planctomycetales bacterium
AGCACGGTGGTACGCACGTGGACGCGCCCATCCATTTCTTCCAGGATCGAGATACGGTCGACAAGATCCCGCTGACTCGATTGGTCGGCGAAGCCGCCGTTGTGGACGTGACCGAGCCATGCGCGAGCAACAGGGACTATCAAATCGATATCGAAGATCTTCGCCGATGGGAGAAGAACCATAATCGCCAACTGGTCGATGTCATCGTGCTGCTGCGCACCGGTATGGGGCGTTTCTGGCACGACCGACGGCGATACCTGGGTACCGACAAGACCGGACAGGCGGCAGTTGCCGAGTTGCATTTTCCAGGGCTTGCGCCGACGGC
>WVZU01000355.1:365-1652 GCA_011772275.1 Planctomycetales bacterium
TGACACTGTGTGAGCACAATGTGCCGGTTTTTGAAAACGTGGCAAAGCTGGAAGAGCTACCGACGGCCGGAGCTACCGTCGTCGCGCTGCCAATGAAAATTGCAGGAGGTAGCGGCGCACCGCTGCGGATCGTTGCCATCTTGGGCAAATAGGCGTGTGCGGCAGATGGTCGTGTCGAGCCGGTTCGTGCTGTGGGAGGATAGGGCCGATTCTGAAGAGCAGGGAGGGTTCGGCGGCGGGACAGGTGCGGCGTCAGGCGATGGCTGTCGCGCGTCGGGAGAAGGAGTTGCCCGAAGAGGGGGGTTGCCGGCCTACGTCGGTGGGGCGGCCAGCTTGCCGATCGTCGCATGCCGGGTGTCGCCGGTGGTGTCATGCGTTCGATACCCCCTCCAGCGGGGCGACGCCGGCGTCGGCGGTCCCGCGGGACAGCCGGGGGCGTTCTTGGCCGGCCGGGGGAGGGGCGGGTATTCGACCGCTGCCTGTTGACCGGTACCTAAGTTGTTGCCAGGAAATGAAAATCGAACAATTGATGACAACCAGATGTTTGCTCGACAAGCCCTCCCGCCGTTGGCTGCCAAGCGCAAACCTGCCCGCAGGGCTGCCAACAATCGTTGACAACAAACTCACGCTGGGAGATACTCAACTACAGTCTGGTGCACTCCGGCGATTTCAGATGGAAACCCTTGCCAGGCAAGAGGTTTTCAGGTCCCGGCCCCCACGGACGCCAACAGTTTGTGGCGTGTCCGCGACGCACGCGGTGAATTCATGGCGTTTTGTGGTCGGTCGCCCTTCGGTTCAGCCCGTTTTTCTCTCAAGCCATCTGCTGTGCGACGGCCAAGTCGATGCCTGGCCGCCTCAGATGTCGCGATTTGAGCCTCAACGTGGGATCCATACGCCGCACTTCAAATCGCGTCGTCTTCCTTGTCAGGCAAAGACTTACCATCGCTTGCAATAAAGAATAAAGATTGTGAAAGATCCGGGCTAGATGGACAGCGTCACGTGTTTCCTCCGGGCGGACAGGGATGAGGTTGGAGGACGAGCGAATCATCTGAGGCAAGGTTGAGCTGGGTTGAGGCGGGGACGCGTTGGTGTCGCTGGCCAAACGGGCGGACTGGCAGTTCAAAATGCCTGCCATTTCCCGATTGGCGAGCGACTCGGCCATGGCCCAGGTGCTTGCTTTGGGTGCCTGCCTTGGACAGGCCCAGCCAGGTGGGCGTGCGGGGGGACACCTCCGAGCGGGGTGGTCCTGGCGACCTGGAAGTGGATCTGGAAGGCGGCAGGCAACGA
>WVZU01000010.1:0-122 GCA_011772275.1 Planctomycetales bacterium
CGGCTGCTGGCACGTCCGCCGCATCCAGCCCCAGTGGTGGCTCAGCCGCCAGGTCCCCCACCGCTACGATTTTGTGATCCAGGCCTTGCGCCTCGATCAGACATGGCGGATGTTTCGCGGCG
>WVZU01000010.1:131-12155 GCA_011772275.1 Planctomycetales bacterium
TGCGGAACGGGCAGACGGTGAACCTGTTCCGTCCACAGCGGCCGGCGGTGACGGACAAGCCGTACTTACCCAGTGCGTTCTATCCGACCCAGCGGTGGCGGAAGTATCTGATGAACCTGAACGCCCGCGGGTACAAGGGTCATCGCAAGTACCTTGCCGACTGGCTGCGCTGGCGGTGGGACCAGCAGCATGCCCGCGGCAATCCGGCGGAACGCGTCCAAACGGTGGAAATTCTTTTTTTCTGGGAGTCGACCCCACCTCCGGGAGAGACGGGGCGACGCACGGGCTACACGGTCTTGTGGCGCTGGAACTATCCCTAGGATCTGCCTGTTATCGCGTCCTATGCTGGCGAAAGGCGTCAAAGATAGACAAGAGGCGAAGTGTTCGACCGAAGCATGAGCGACGATGCGGTCGTCGGACCATCGAGTGTGGCAGCCAGCTGGGGCGGTTGGTTGTCAGGCCTGGGAGCCCCGGTAGAACCGCTGGCGGAGCGTGTTGCGGTTGGAGGTGATGGGGCCCTCGGTGGGATCGTCCCGGATCGCCGTGACCACCATATGATACTTCGCGTCCAGGTCGTCGGCGAAATGGATGATCGTCGCTTCCGGCGTCATCGGCGGCTTGGGGGCCCCCCATTCGGGCAGTCGCTGGTGCGAGACGATGATGTGTTCCAGCCGTAACATCGTTTCGGGGTCGACGTGGGCGGCAGAGGGCGCCTGGCGGACGATGTCCCGCCCCAACAGCACGTGCCCGATCAGGTTGCCCGCGACCGAATATTCCGCCCCCTGAGGTTTCAAATTGTATTCCTGCAGCTTGCCAATGTCGTGCAAGACGGCCCCGGCCACGACCAGGTCTTTGCGGAGGGGCGGTTGCAGGTCGTCGTAGTAATCGTCGTATTTCTGAGCCAGGAACACGCACGAGCGGGTGACGCTAAGCGTGTGTTCCAAGAGGCCGGCCGCGTAGGCGTGGTGGTTGTGCGAAGCGGCCGGGAATTGCATGAACGGCTCGCGGTGGTCCTCCAGCACCTCCAGGACCAGCCGGCACAAAGGTTCGTCCGTGACGTGCTGCCGCACCAGATGCACCAGATCCGCATACATCTCCTCCGGATCGAACCGCGACTGGGCCGTGCACATCAGCGGATCGAACCCGTCATTTTCGTCTTGTGGTTGCACAGGCCGAATCTTGTCAATCTCCAGCTGAGGCCCGTAGTTGGTTTCCCGATAACGGGCTCGTACCTTGTAAAACGTGCCCGGTTCCCACTTCTGGCGACAAGCGGAGATCCACTCCGAGTCTTCCCAGATGGGAAAACTGACTTCGCGACCGGCGTCTCGAAAGGCGACTTTAAAATACGGCCGGCCGTCGCGGGTGGTAGCCGCTTCCTTGGCGGTCATCAGCAGGAACATATCGCCCATCTGCCCGTCGATCATTTCGGACAACAGCAGGAGGGGGATCGTTTTGGCAGGCATGGCAATCCTTTTTAAGTTGAGGGAACACCCAGAAGGTCAGGCAATCTGTTTCGTCATGGCCCTGAACGCCCCAGCAATCGATTGACAAACCATCCGCTTGGGAAAACCAACGCTATGGGTTGGCTAGACGGCCGGTCCCCCCTGGCGGAGGCCCGTTCAGTTGCTGGCCGACTGCTGGCTTGCAGGGTCCCGCGGCTGGGCCGCCAGCCGTTCTTGCCACGTCTTCAGCGCCGCCGCCCGTTTCGCGTCACTGGAAAATCTCATCGTGTTGCTGCGGAACAGCCTGATGGGGTCTTGCTGGATCGTCGTGTAGCCGTAGTCCTGCGGCTTTTCGCCCGAAAGATGGATGATTACCGCCAGCGCCACGTCCCGCACCTGCGGCGTGATCGACTTGGTCGCTTGCCGGTTAAACTGGTGGCTCAGGGCCGTGTCGTCGGCCAGCAGCGGGGTCAGCAGTTTGATGTGTTCTTTCGTTCCCAGTTTTCCGATGGCCAGGATCGCGTCCTGCAGCACGTACGGCCGCTGTTCGCCGCGACGAATGATCGCCGTGGCGGCAATCAGACCTTCCTTTAAGTTGTACTGCATCGCAGTCCATAGCGATTGGTAGGCCATCGACGTCTCGGCAGTTCGCTGGATGAACACGCCCACCAAGGCCCGCACCGGCTGTTCCCTGCTGCCCAGCCGCCGCAACAGCGCCGACCGGTGCATCATCTGAAAGATCATCGACGCCGTGCGCTCGTCCAGCTCGGTTTCCCCATCGGCGATGACGATCAACAGGGCGGCGACGCTGGCTGCGAATTGCGAGTTGTTGGCCAGGTTTTGACGAGCGTTCGGGTTGCGCAGCCGAGCCTGATACAGCTGCTGGGTCCTCAAGACCACCGCTTGGGCGGCGTAGGTGTGGCCCTGGTCCAGCGCCTCCAACAGCAGCGGTTCGCCACGTATGGCCTCGATGAATAACTGTCGAACGGCCGGGCCGTCGCCGGCGATCGACTTGAGCAGCATCCAGCCGGGCAGATCGTCCGCCGTCGCGGACTTGCCGGCGGCAAAAGCCGCGATCCGATTTTCGAAATCCAATTCCAGCACGCGGACCAGGATTCGCCGAACCCGATGGCGGACTTCGGCGTCCGGATCCTGCAGCCCGGCGACCAGGGCCGGTTTGGCGACCAGACCCAACTCCTCCAGACGCCGGGAGGTCCGCTGTCGGACCGCGAACGACGGGTCTCCCAGCTCGGCGATTAACTGCTGGATGGCCTGCGGCTGGCTATCCCCCTGATCGCCCGGGTGGGCCGCAGCCAGCGGACGGTTCTGTTCAGCGGCAGCGGTCGATTCGGCCGCCGAGAGGGGCACAGGCAACCCCAGGGCCAGCGCGGTCCCCAGGGCTGTGCGTCGCAAAACGGTCAAGTTTGGTGGCGCAAAACACATGCCGAGCGATTCCCAGGCAGAAAAGGGCCCCTGCGGGGGCCTTCCCGTTCCCCACCCAGGTCATTCTAACGAAACCGCCCAGGCTTCGTCCAGCAACTCAACCCCCCCCGCTCGACTTTCCCCCCACCGCTGCGAACCGCTGGTAACGGTTTTAACGACGAATGCCGTTCTTTCTGGAGGGTTGCTTGGCACCGGGCCGCGGGTTAAAATTCAGACACATGGGATTTGCGGCCGCTTGCAGCCATTCGCCTGCTAAAGAGCCATCGTTCGTTCGGCCGGCCGCATGTGGCGCGTCGTTACCGGCCGAACGAATCACTGAACTGGTTAAGCCGCGATGAGTGGAATCTCTTCCCCATCGCGGTTTTTTTTGGCGGTGTGGCTGGAAACGGTTCGCAGACAAAAACCGGCAGAAAAAGTTGGATCATCCGGGGTCGGGAGTGGACAGCGGCGGTTGCCCCAGCCAGCAGATGCTGCCGGCCCCCAGCCCCGCAAGACTTTTCAACGCCGTCACTGGCAAAATTTCGTAAAAGGCGACCTGCAGTATGGCGCCCACGACGAGGAACGCATGACCATCAAAGCCACCGAACCTGACACGTCCGCGGTTGTGGACACATCACCAGCCCAGGGACTGTCGACGCAAAGCGTGCATGCTGGCGAACACCGCCAGAAGCATGGCGATGCGATCACGGACGCCATTTTCTGTTCCTCGACGTACACCTTTCCCGACACGCAATCGGTGATCGACTTTATCGAGCATAAATTGCCTCGGGAAGAATATGGGCGTTACGGAAATCCCGGCGAAAAGTTTGTCGAGGCGAAGTTGGCCGCTTTGGAGGGCGGCGAGTCGGCCGTGCTGTTCGCCAGCGGGATGGCGGCGATCGTGGGCCTGCTGATGGCCAAGCTGAATGCAGGCGACGAAGTCGTCTTTTTCGACGAATGCTACCACCGCAGCCGGGAGTTCTGCGTGAAGCACCTCGCGCGGTTCGGGGTCGTCACTCGTCAAGTACCCGCCTGCGATTACGATGCGATGCAAGCTGCGATTACGCCCCAGACGAGGCTGCTGATCAGCGAATCGCCCACGAATCCGCATTTAAGCATCGTGGACCTCAAACGGTTTGTGCAGATCGGGCGCGATCAGGGTGTCGAGACGCTGATCGACGCCACCCTGGCCACGCCGGTCAACCTGCGGCCGATCGAAGCGGGCGTGGATTATGTGCTCCATTCAGCCACCAAGTACCTGGGCGGACATAACGACTTGCTGGCCGGTACGATCATCGGACGCGCCGACCGGCTGGAGCCGGTCCGCAACCTGCGGGGCATCATGGGCGCGGTCAACTCGCCGCACAACGTCTACTTGTTGACGCGCGGCTTGAAAACCCTCGAACTGAGAATGCGGCGCCACAACGAAAACGGGCTGGCAGTCGCCGAGTTCCTGGAAGGACACTCACGGGTCGAACGGGTCTACTATCCGGGATTGCCCAGCCATCCCTATCACGAGGTCGCCCGCCGCACCATGCTGGGCTACGGAGGACTGGTGACGTTCCTGGTCAAAGATGCCGACTGGCAGCAGACAGCCGCTGTCGTAGACGCGGTGAAAATACCTCGGATTGGGCCCAGTCTGGGTGGCGTCGAATCGTTGATCGAACAGCCCTTGGTGATGAGCTACTACGAGTGCACGCCCGAGGAGCGTGAACGATTTGGGATCCCCGACAATATGATCCGACTGGCGTGCGGCATCGAGAATACCAAAGACCTCATCGACGACCTGGCTCAAGCGCTGGAGCAATGATCCCCGACTCGCTTCGCTTTCGTACCCGTGCGATTCACGTCGGCAACGCGCCCGACCCGGCAACCGGCGCCGTCGTGCGGCCCGTCCACCTGGCAGCGACCTATGTGCAGCCGGGGGCCGGCGCATGGGGCGAATACGACTACGCGCGCAGCGGCAACCCCACCCGCAAGGCCCTCGAAACCACCCTCGCCTCGCTGGAATCGGGCTGCGGCAGCCTGGCTTTCTCGTCCGGCATGGCGGCCATCCATGCCGTGACGATGCTGCTGAAACCCGGTGATCATATCGTGGCCGGTACCGATATCTACGGCGGGACCTACCGACTGCTGCACAAGATCGTTCGCCAGAATCAAATCGACGTCTCCCTGGTCGACAGTGCCAACTTGCCGGCATGCCGCCAGGCCATGAGACCCCAAACCCGCTTGCTCTGGATCGAGACGCCCGGCAACCCGCTGATGTCGATCACCGATATTGCCGCGTGCGCCGAACTGGCTGATCAACACGGCGTGCTGCTGGGGGTGGACAATACGTTCGCCACCCCAGCTCTCACGCGACCCCTGGAATTGGGCGCCCATATCACCATGCATTCGGCCACCAAGTATCTGGGCGGGCACAGCGACGTGCTGGGCGGGGCGCTGGTCGTCCGCGATCCGCAACTGTACGACCAGCTGTACTTCATCCAGAATGCAACCGGCGCCGTGCTGGGGCCCCTGGAATCCTTTCTCTGTTCACGCGGGTTGAAAACTCTTGAGCTGCGTGTCCGCGCTCAATCCCACACCGCCGCTCGACTGGCCGACTACCTGCAAGGCCATCCCCAGGTGCGACAGGTGTTTTACCCTGGCCTTCCAGATCATCCCGGCCACGCGGTGGCCGAACGGCAAATGGACGCCGCCTTCGGCGCCATGGTCTCCTTCGAAATTCAAGGGGACCTGGAAGCCGCTCGCCGGATTGTGGAACGGACGAAATTGTTCCAACTGGCGGTGAGCCTGGGAGCGGTCGAATCGCTGATCGAACAGCCGGCGGCCATGTCGCACGCCAGCTACGATGCCGCTGATCGACTGGCCCACGGGATCTCCGATAGCCTGATCCGGATCTCCGTTGGCCTGGAGGCCTTCGAGGACCTTCGCGACGACCTGGAACAGGCAATCCCAGCGTGAAGGCGAATCGCGGCGGGTGTTTTGGGGGCTCGCGGTCCCTAGACGCCTAACGGGGCCGAAAGTCTTATTCGACACCGGGGACGCCCAAAGGGGTCGCGTGCAAAGGGGTCGGGAGTCTTTTTCGCCAGCGAAACCCCCTCCATGGATGGATAGTGGGGTGGGTGGCGAAAAAGACTCCCGACCCCCTCTGGCCGATGCTCGCATGCTAAACAGTTACCGGCATCCATGCCGGGGCGAAATGCGAGGGCTTTTGGATTCGTGCCCCTCTGGCGCCGGTCGTAGGCAGATATCGTGCATCCCCTTTGGCATATTTCTCACCGCTCCAGTTGGCCTCGCGGCCCATGCTCATGGCCCATGGTTTTAAGTCGTGGCGTCGATCTTGGTGCAGATCGCACACGACCGCTGTCATCTGGCCCACCACAGCCTCCTCTGGCCCGCAGCGATGCCCCCGGCGACCTTGAGCATCCCCTGACTTGCCTCCTGATCCGACACAATTTAAACCGCGGCCCGGCTTAATTCAGGCAAACTGGGCAAGGTGTTTTTGTTTTGACGATTTTAACGGAAGTTCGGGTCGTACCAATTCCGATACGTAGGTTGTCATGCCATCAGGTATGTCTGTACTGCCCATGTGGAATCCAGGGGGGCTCGCCCTACGGCGGGCCACGATGAGGCGTCAGGAAATGATTAGTCGGTCTTTTTTGCGCAAACTGTGGTTCACCGGTACAGGTTTTTTGTCGTTGACCGTATGTGCGGTCGCGATGGCCGTGGACGATACAGCGTGGCAGGCGGCGGGAACTCGCGATCGCAACGCGAGGCAATCCACATCTAGCTCAGCCGACTCCAGCGTTGCATCCCCGGAGGAAGTCGAGCAAAACAAGGGTGGGACGCCGTCTGTGGGATCTGTCGGTCGCGCGGCCGAACCGCGCCGGCTGAAGGGCAGCACTACGGGCCGAGCAAAACCGATCGGGTCAAGTGCCAGGTCGCGCGCGGTTCCGACCAGCCAGTGGCTTGATCCGAACGATACCGTCGAGCAACCGGAGGGGAAGGCGCGTGCCACGGACGGCAGCGGTTCGGCCCACGGCAGCGGTTCGGCAACGGGCCAAGTTCGGCCGGCGGTTGCCAATCAACCGCGGCAGCCACGGCAGCGTGCCCATCGGACCGTCGCCTACCACGCTCGACCCTACCCCATAGCTCCCTGGCATCCTCATCCCTACTATGCATCCGCCGCGAGGGGCTCTGGCCCGCCCGCTCGTTTCACCGCGAAAGGTCCGCCACCGGTCGAATTGATTGGACCTGGGGAATTCGTCGGTCCAGAGCCGAGCGTGTTGGAACCCGAGCCGGAGGACTGGACGGGGGACGAGTTCTTTGACGGCCACGCCCACGGACCTCCTTTCGCGCCGGGGGCCGGCTGTACCTGTGACGGGGTGTGCGATTGCGGGCCTGCTGATTCCGGCTATCCCCTGTTTGCCTCCATCTTCGCTGGCATGCAGGGCTTTAAAGGTCCTCAGGACCTTGGCCGAAACGGCAACTTCGGTTTTCACGAGGGATTTGAGCTTTCGATCCCCTCGCCTCTGCGGCCCGTGAATATGCAATTGGGAATGCGATTTACCCAGAACAACTTTGCCGGCGATCAGGTCACCGAAAATTATCGCCGCGATGGCCGCGAGCAGATCTTTCTGACCGCCGGCTTGTTTCGACGGGGCAATGCATGCTGTCCCTGGCAATGGGGCGTGGTCTTTGACTGGCTGCATGACGAGTACTGGGTAGACGCGGACCTATCGCAGATCCGGGTGGAGACCAGCTGGCTGACGCGGTGCGGAAATGAATGGGGTTTCCTGGCAGCGGTAAGCACGGGTGACGAGAATTTCGATGACCAGCTGATCGACGATCTGGACGATTTTAACTTTGATTTTGGCGCCGAGCCGACGGACTATTACGGTATTTTCCTCCGTCGGGCGACAGCGGCGTGTGGCGAGTGGCGGTTGTTGGCGGGAGTCACGGAACACAGCGACGCCATTCTGGGCGGCGATTTCTGGCTGCCGGTGGGCAACTGCCTCGCCCTCGACGGTGACTTCACGTTCCTGATCGCCGAACATAGTGGCTCGCGGGGCCAGCGGGAGGAGGCGTTTGGCGTGGGGCTCAGCCTGGTCTGGTATCCCTACCGTCCGCCCCGCAACGTGGCAGGCCATTCGCTACGTCCCTTGTTGCCCGTGGCCGACAACGCCAGGTTTTTTGTAAACCGCCGATAAGCGTCGCCTCAAAAAACAACCGCCAGATTGGCGTTCGTTTTGCTGGCCAGCCCTTCCCCTGGCTGGGAATGGTCTGCCTGTCACCGGCTTCTGTGAAGCCGGCCCTGGGCTTCAAGCCATCGCAGCCGGGTCCCGCAGTACGATTTCTGCACGCTTAAGGGACGTCCTTTCGCCAGCTGGCGGCATCTTCGCCGTCCAGTCTGAGCGTCAGGCATTTGGCACTGCCACCCGCCTTGACGAATTCGTCTAACGGCGTTGCGCGGGGCTGGTAGCCCCTCCGCTTTAATTCGGCATGCAGCTGCGGACAGCCGGTATTGGTGATGACTATATCGCCTAAAACGACAGCGTTGCAGGCAAAACGTTGTGCCTCCTCCGGGCAAACGGAAATCAGCTGATCGACCCGCTCCTGGAGGACCTGCAAGCCGTAATGGTCGAATGCGTCGGGAAAATAAATGGCCGATTGGGCGTCGAGCGGACAAAGGCAGGTGTCGAGGTGATAGTAATATTCGTCCACCAGTTCGACAGCGATCACCTGGGTGTTCAGGGATGCGGAAATTTCCTGGTGTCCGCGAACGTCGCTCCGGATGCGGTAGCCGGCGAATAAGGTTTCGCCGCAAAAGAGCGCATCGCCGGCGCCTTCAAAAAATATATCCGCCGGCGATTGCTGGACTTGGAAACCGTGTTGAGCCAGCCACTGTTCGGCATACGGTTGCTCGCCCCGCCGCTCGGCATGACGAAAACGCGAAATCACAGCCCGGTCGCGATAGATAAGGGCCGCGTTGGCCGTGAACACCATGTCCGGCAGTCCCTCCACCGGCGGCAGCAGCGAGATGGCCGCGCCGCATGCTTCCAGCTCGGCCCGTAAGGCGTTCCATTGGCGAACCGCCACCGCGTGATCCGCCGGCTGCCGCTGATCCATCCAGGGATTGATCTCGTAGTGAATCCCGTAGAATTCCGGTGGACACATCAGAATGTGGGGCTGCAGCTCAGGCATCACAAAGGCTCAGCTCGTACATTCGAGCCAAGGGTAAATTCAAAGTGCATCGCGACCGAAAGACCCTGGCGGGGGACCGATTTGGGAGTTTTGAGCACCCTTTTATCAGTCTACGCCATAAAGAATCCGACCTGGTCACAGGACGCANNGGTACAGTCTCCCATTTGGGTCAACCGATGAAATGAGCTGTGGTGTACCGTGACTGCGCTGGGGATCGGGGTCCCCCCAGCGCGGGCACTGCAGGCAGGGCGATCTTTTCATGTGGTGCAAGCACTGTCGACAGGATGTGCCAGCCATTGCGGTAGCGGAAAATACGCTCACCGCCGACGGTTCCACAGACCGCTCGGAGGGGGCAGCGGTTTCCCAGCCGCAAGCGGTGACCGGCAAAGGAAAAGGGACGCCGCACAGCGCCCCGTCATCGACCGCGCCGGCGACCGCGCATTTCGTTTGTGCTCGCTGCGGTGAGGTCATCGCAACCGCCCCTCCGATCCGGCCGGCCGACGAGGGTGTGGAGGGAAGCGAGCCGCTGATGGCGACCGGCGCTTCCGCATCATCGACTTGTTCAGCCTTTCAGACATGGGAGTGGGAACTGGATCAGGAACTGCACGACGTGCAGCACTTGCTTCAGTCTCGCGCTGGCAACTCGGAGGTGCCAGCAGAACGTCGTGCGACTTTGTACGACGAAATTCATCAGGCGCTGGAAGTCGCGCCCGCTGCTATCGATCCCGCCGTGATTCTCCCCACCACGGCGGAGGTGTCTGGCACAGACGGGGAAAAATCTGCGCCTTTCCTGCCCTGGCTGGTTGTTGCGATCGGCCTGATGGTCTTGACGTGTGGGGGGGTGCTTCTGGGTTGGTCGGCGGTCACTGGTCGTGGCGAGTTATGGCAAGCGGGTTTGCCGATCGCGTTGGCCGGCCAGGCGGTGCTGCTGATTGGCCTGGTGCCCCTGCTGCAAGTTCTGGGGCGCGAAAGGCATGCAGCGCATCAGAAGCCGGCCGTTGCGAAACCGCAACCCGGCACGGCGCGCAGGACGTTGCAGGTAGCAGAACAGCAACCTGCTGGGGGTGGCGGACAACATGATTATGCTGTCGATCCTGCCCACACGGTTCCTCCGCAACGGGTCCTGGCCAACATCAAACGACAGCTGGACTTGCTGTCGGACCAGATTGGCCGCGATACCCTCTAGCTGGGCCTCACCGTCGCCGGCCTTTGCCCAGCCAGGCCGTTCGCGGGAAAGGTTCAGCTCGTCCAACGGGTTGGCCATCCACGCTTTCTACCCCAAGGCCCGGCCAGGAAAGCGAGGTGTGTCTGCCCCTGGCCATCGACAGCCTTTGCGGTGCCGAAGGTGGCACCCCCTGCCCGGCCGATTCGATTACAATGCCAGCAGCGGAAGGGTCAGCCGCACGCGGTTGAGTGTCTGGCACATTCGGCTGCCGTCCGGTCGGGGGCGGTGGCGAAAAAACCGCCACTGCGGAAATAAAATGCCCCTGTCCGCTCGATGGGAATCAAGAAAAGCGATAGATACAGGGCAATCACAGGATCAATCACAGTATCGTGATGACCCAAATTGACAGATTCTGGAAGCTCTTGGCCGATAGCGGCCTGGTAACCGTTGCTCGACTGGCCCAGCTCCAGGCCGACTTTCAGCAGTTGCGGGGTGCCGCCAGGGCGAACCCGCCCGTGCTGGCCCAGTGGCTGATTTCCGAAGGCCTGATGACGGGCTACCATGCCAGTGTGCTGCTCAAGGGCCGGCCGGGCCCGTTTTTCTATGGCGATTTCCTGGTGCGCGATATCCACCTGGCCGGACGGCTGGCGGGCACTTTTCCAGCGGTCCATCAACCGACCGGGCATCCAGTGCTGCTGGTCTTCTTTGGTCAAAATCAGTCGGCCGATCCGGTCTCCTGGGCCGCGACGGTAGCGTGGGGTGCGGAATGCTTTCCTTTGGACGTGCCGCAACTGGCGACGTGTCACGAATTGGTCGACACGGGCGATTTCCGCTTTGCGGTGCTGGACGACCTCCACGGGGCGGCGTTGGCAGAATCTCTGCAAGATGGCCGTGCGCTCTCCGTCCCGCGGGCCGCTGGCTTGATCTATGACGTGGCCCAGGCCTTGCACACGCTGCATACCGCTGGCCATGCGCACGGCGATCTGTCTCCACAAAATATCCTGCAGAATGGCAGTGGTCACGGCCAGCTGTTGTATTTTCCCTTGTCGCGCAGCGACCACACGCGGGCCGCACCGCTGGATCTGCAGCGGGCAAATTATGCCGCGCCGGAATTGAATCCCCAACAACCGATGCCCACACCCGCGGCGGATATGTACGCCTTGGGTTGCACGCTCTACCACGCCTTGGCGGGCAATCCACCCTTTCCGGAACCGGACGCGAACGTCGCTCAGAAGATGGCACGCCATGCCGCTCAGCCTGTCGTGCCGTTGCACCAGCAAAACGCCGTGCCGCCGCAGGTCAGCCAGATAGTCAGCCGCATGATGGCCAAGGACCTATCCAACCGCTACGTCGACGCCGGCAGCGTCCTGGCGGCGCTGGGGCCGTGGGTCGACCCAGCCCGCACACCGGCTCTGCCGCCGGCGGCAACCCGCGGACGATACCTGGCCGTGGCAAAACGTCGACGCTCAACCCCGGCACCCGCAGGGGCCGCTGCCACACGCGCGGCACCGCAACCACAGTCGCTCACCGCCGCCCAACCGGTCACGGATCTGCCGATCGCAACAGCTGCCGGGGCCCAGCCGGCTGTGGCTGTGGATGGCTTTGCGCCGAGCGTCGAAAGCCCGCTGGCCGGCCAAATGGTTCTGCCAAAAGGAGGCTCGACAAAAGGCCCCCAGCCTTGGTGGCAGAAGCGGACCAACCGAAATAACTTGATCGTCGCCGGCAGCGTCGCACTGATCGCTCTGCTGCTTCTGCCGATGGCGATCAGCAAGTGGCCCAAGCGGGAAG
>WVZU01000305.1:0-267 GCA_011772275.1 Planctomycetales bacterium
TCGGCCGACATTTTTCTCGGGCAGCTGACCGGCCGGTAGCTGCCCCTGATGGTTGCCAGTGAATCTGTTGGGAGGATGCCGATTTTGTCACCGTTAAATTTCTTAAAATACCTTCATTTCGCATACTTTTCCAAACCGGGGGGAGATCGCCGGCTGTATCGGGCCATCCGCCGCCTGGGTGTTCGGCGGATTGTGGAAATTGGCGTCGGCGATGCCCGCCGGGCAACGCGGCTGGTCGGGTTGGCCGGCAGTTTGGCCAGCGACCGG
>WVZU01000305.1:333-5090 GCA_011772275.1 Planctomycetales bacterium
AAAAATCAAACTCCTGCCCGGCAAACCCTGCGATACCCTGGCCCGTTCGGCCAATTCACTGCTGAATACCGACATGGTCCTGATTTCGGCCGATGTCGATCCGAAATCGCTTGAACAGGCCTGGTTCTACATCCCGCGGATGTTGCACTCCAAATCGGTCGTCTTTCACCAACGGGGCACGGCCCAGGACGACCCGTTGTCTTACCACCTGTACGGCCGCGCTGAGATCGAGGCCTTGGCCCGATCCGTTGGCAAGCAGCGGGCGGCCTGAGCAAAAAGGGGGAGAGCGGCCCCGCTGGGCTGGGGGGTACTTCGGGCTGGGGGTACTTCGGCCGGTTTCCCATCGGCTTGCGGGCCCCATCTGCAGGACGTGGGCCGTTGGTATAACCGAGCGGCCCAAGGGGGTATAATACGAGCGGCCTGCCGCCGCGGCAGCCTGGTAAGGTGTCCACGGTCGATTTTCAGGTAGCGCAGCTTTCAGGTAGCGCAGCTGGCCAGGAGTTTCGCCCATTCCGACGCTGCCGAAAGTCTTGGCGACTTTCGCTACCGTGGCAAGGGCGAAATTTGTGGCCTGACAAGGTGGCCTGACAAGGTGGCCAGACAAGGTGGCCAGACAAAGGGCCAGTCTCCATCCCCCCAGCCATTTTCCCGCTCAACATGGTCAACCCCGACTCGTCTTCCCCCCCGCGCCCGCGAACCCTGTTTGAAAAAATCTGGGACCAGCACATCGTCCATGACGAACCTGGTCGGCAAACGCTGTTGTACATCGATCTGCACCTGGTCCACGAAGTCACCAGCCCGCAGGCTTTTGAAGGACTACGCCTGGCGAAGCGGAGGGTGCGGCGGCCAGAACGGACCGTGGCCACACCCGATCACAACGTTCCCACCACCGACCGTACGCTGCCGATTGCAGATCCTGTTTCCCGCAAGCAGGTCGATACGTTGCGAGACAACTGTCGCGAGTTCGGGATCCGGCTGTACGATTTGAACGATCCCCAGCAAGGAATTGTGCATATTATTGGTCCTGAGCTGGGATTGACGCAGCCGGGGATGACGATTGTTTGTGGGGATAGCCACACGTCGACCCACGGGGCTTTCGGTGCGCTGGCGTTTGGGATTGGGACCAGCGAGGTGGAGCATGTCTTGGCCACGCAGACGTTGTTGCAGTTCAAGCCTCGAACTTGTGAATTGCGGGTGGAGGGCGATTTGCCGCCTGGGGTGACAGCCAAGGACGTGGTCCTGTACCTGATTGGCCAGATCACGGCCAGCGGGGGGACGGGCTACTGTCTGGAGTACACCGGCAGCGCGATCCGCGGGNNCAGCGGGGGGACCGGCTACTGTCTGGAGTACACCGGCAGCGTGATCCGCGGGCTCTCCATGGAGCAGCGGATGACGATCTGCAATATGTCGATCGAGGCCGGCGCGCGGGCGGGATTGATCGCCCCCGACGAAACGACCTATGACTATTTGCGCGGTCGCCGGTTTGCGCCGCAGCATTTTGAGGAGGCGGTCCAGCGGTGGCGGCAGCTGCCCAGCGACGAGGGCGCCAGGTATGATCGCGTCGAGGTTTTCGCGGCTGGGGACATCGAGCCACAAGTGACGTGGGGCACGAATCCGGGGCAGGTGGTGCCCGTCGGCGGGCGGGTGCCCGATCCGGCAGATGCGGTGGACGAGGTGGAGCGGAAGAGCATGGCGCGGGCTTTGGATTACATGGCCCTCCAGCCCGCCACGCCGATCACCCAACTGACGATCGACCGCGTCTTCATCGGCTCGTGCACGAACAGCCGTATCGAAGACCTGCGGGCCGCGGCGGCGGTGGTGCGCGGATATCACGTCGCGGATCATGTGGGGGCCATGGTCGTGCCGGGTAGCGGTCAGATCAAGCAACAAGCGGAAGAAGAAGGGTTGGACAGCATTTTTCGCGAAGCTGGTTTTGAATGGCGGGAGGCCGGCTGCAGCATGTGCCTGGCGATGAATCCCGACAAGCTGGAACCGGGCCAGCGCTGTGCCTCGACCAGCAACCGGAACTTCGAAGGCCGGCAGGGCAAAGGAGGCCGCACCCACCTGGTCTCGCCCGCCATGGCCGCCGCGGCCGCCATTCGCGGACACTTCGTCGACGTGCGAGATTGGGATTATCGTAACTGACCAGGTGCAGAGCGAGAACGTATTGGGGCCACGCGGGGATTTCCAGATGAATGCGTTTACCAGGCACACAGGCAAGGTCGTCGCCATGGACCGTGCCAACGTCGATACAGACCAGATTATACCCAAACAGTTCCTCAAGCGCATTGAGCGGACCGGTTTCGGGCAGTATCTGTTTTTCGACTGGCGTTTTCTGGATGACGGTTCACCCAATCCGGAATTCGAACTGAATGGTTCGGCGGCCGACGGTGCGAGCGTGCTGCTGGCCCGTCGCAATTTCGGCAGCGGGTCCAGCCGCGAACACGCACCCTGGGCACTGGAAGATTATGGATTTCGCGTCCTCATCGCCCCCAGCTTTGCCGACATCTTCTACAACAACTGCTTCAAAAACGGCATGCTGCCCATCACGTTGGACGAGCAGGTGGTGGAAGACCTGTTTCAACGGACAGCGAAATNNCGAAATACGAGCCTTATGTCCTGCACGTCGATCTGGAGGCGCGGACGGTCACCGATGAATATGGACTGAGATTGACATTTGAAATTGACGAATTTCGCCGGCATTGCCTGCTGAACGGCCTGGATGATATTGGCTTGACCCTGGCCGTGGAAGACAAGATCACCGCGTATGAACAGGCCCATCTGCCGCTGCCCTGAAGTGGTTTACAACCCAGCGTTTTGCATCCCCGTTGCTGGCCCCCATCCCCGGTCGGTGGCCTCCGGCGGATTGGCAGGCGAAGGAGCGGAAGGAAACGTGTCGGCGGAAGGCAGATCGACCAACGTGGAACCATTTCCCAGATCGAACGGTCTGGCTTTACGCCGTTTTTCTCTGGCGTGGGTCACCGCCTGCTGGCTGGTGGCCCAGGCCGCTGCTGCGGATGCCCCCCGCGTCACCGTGACCCCCGTTGTCCAGCGGCTGCTCAATCCATGCGGCGTGGCCGTGCAGCCTGGGACGGGAGATGTGTTCGTATCCGAGAGTGGTCGAGCACGCGTCTTAAGGGTGGTCGGCAATCGGGGGGAACCGGTCATCTCAGGGTTTCCGCTGGAAAAATTCACTCAGGGTGACTCCAGTCCCTTCGAGCCTTTTGAAATCGGACCGCTGGGACTGGCCTTTACCGACCAGAACACGCTGCTGGTCGGTGGCGGAGGCTTGCCCGAGGGGGCCGACTTGTTGCAGGTCTTTGCGGTTCCACCGCGGGGAGGATCGATCCCTGCGGACCAGAGCAAGCAGACTCTGGGCCCGATCGCCCGGGGTAGAGCATCTTCCAGCGGTGAGGGCGATTTTTTTGGTGTCGTGGCCACGAAAAAGGCGATCTTCGCGACCTGTCAGGGCGATGACCAGCAGGGGTGGATCGCACGCAGCCTGCAAAGCGGAGGAACCTGGGGTTCCTTGCTACCCTTTACGCCGACCAAGAAACAGACCGGTGTCGATGCGCCGATGGGAATTGCCATCAACCCGGACGGCCAGCTGGTTGTTGCTCAGATGGGCGAACTCAACGGCTCCCGCGACAGCTGGCTGGGCTTTTACGATCCGGTCAACGGCGACCTGCTGGCCAGTTTTTCCCTGCCACTGCACGATGTTGTCGCTCTGGCCTACAGCCCTCACGAAGGGAAGCTGTATGCCCTGGACTTCGCCTGGGGCCAGCCAGAGAACCAAGGGGGGCTTTTTCGACTGGACGCCGTATTGCGAGACAGGAAACCGGCGGTGGCGGCGACCAAAGTCGTCCAGCTGCAGAGGCCTACCGCGATGGCTTTCGAGCCCAAGCCCAATGGCAACCTGTGGGTGACAGTTTTCGGCAGGCGAGATGCAGCAGATACGCCGCCGGACAACTCCGCGGACCCGGCGTCGGACCCGCCGGCCGATACGCCGCGAGGGAGCTTGTTACGAATTTCCGGCTCGCTGTAGAGCCGCTTGTTTTCAGGAATCGTGTTGGGGATATGGGCGAGCCGTCACGTCGCGAAAAGATTGAAGCCATGTTGGCCGAGGATCCTCAGGACTGCTTCCTCCAGTACAGCCTGGCCTTGGAACTGCAAAAGGAAGACCGGTGCGATCAGAGCCTGCAATATTTTCAGCGGCTGATGGACCATTCGCCGCCTTACGTGCCGGCCTTTTTGATGGCCGGCCAGCTCCTCGTGCAGCTCCAGCAGATCCACCACGCTCGCCAAGTACTGCGGACCGGTATCGAGGCCGCTCGGCAGCAGGGGGAAACGCACGCGGCGGGCGAGATGAGCGAACTGTTGGCTCAGCTCGGCAGTTTGGGCGAATGACAAGGGTTGCATCGGCATGGAAGAAACGGATCCGGTCAAATTTCGTCCTGAGCTCGTCTCGGAATCGGCCNNAATCGGCCTTCATTGCCCGCTCGGCTGTGGTCGTCGGCGATGTCACGCTGGGAGCCGAATCGAGCGTTTGGTTTCATGCGGTCATTCGAGGGGACGTGGCACCGATCCAGATCGGCCCGCGGACCAATATCCAGGATGGCGCCGTGCTGCATGCCGACGAAGGCTGCCCCCTCACACTGGGAGCGGGGGTCACGGTGGGCCACAACGCCATCGTGCACGGCTGCCAGGTGGAGGACAACGTACTGATCGGCATGGGCAGCGTCGTCATGAACCGAGCG
>WVZU01000069.1:0-1762 GCA_011772275.1 Planctomycetales bacterium
GATGGCGATTCCAGCAGTTGAACAGCTGGGCGATGAACCGACAACCTTCGCTCAGCAGCCGGACGCCCGCCAGTGCACCTCCGATCGTGATTTTGCCGGCACCCTTTCAGCCTTGAAGGTGCCCGCATGTCTCTTGCAGCAATCTGGAAGAAACGGCGGCTGTGGGGGCGGCTGTGGGGACAACTGCCTTTCGGTCGCGGTCCGGGGACGGTCGCATTTCGGTCCGGGGACAACTGACTTTTGGTCCCCGGGGGGGGCAATGGGAACAACTGACTTTTGGTCCCCAGGTGGGATGGCTTCTTGCGTCGAAAGAAACCCTTTTCGCGCTTCACGGAGCGGCACTTTGGGGACCTCGCTCAGGGGGGTTGACCGCTGTATATACAGGCGTATATTATGTGGACATCAGTCTCCTTTTTGCTCGGAGGTCCTTATCATGGCACGCCTCGCCCGCTCAGAAGTCTTTGATCCCGAAGAAACCGCCATCGTCCACGTTGTCCAACGCTGTGTGCGGCGGTGCTGGCTGTTGGGAGACGATCCGGTCTCCGGCAAGAATTACGATCATCGCAAACGGTGGCTGGAGGGCTGCCTGCAGCGGTTTGCTGGTTGTTTCGGGATCGATCTGCTCTGTTTCAGCATTCTCTCGAACCATTTCCACCTCATCCTCCGCTCCCGCCCCGATGTGGTCGCCTCCTGGGACGATACCCAAGTCGCCCGGCGGTGGCTGATGATCTGCCCCCTGCGCAAAGACGCGGACGGAACCCCTCGGGAACCGACTGAGTCGGAGCTGGACACCATCCGCAACAATCCGGACCGGCTGGCGACAATTCGCCGGCGGCTTAGCGACATCAGTTGGTGGATGCGTCTGCTTTGCCAGCCTCTGGCAGCGATGGCCAACAGGGAAGAGGACCAGCAGGGCCGCTTCTGGCAAGGTCGCTTTCGCGGGGTGCGGCTTTGCGACGAGGCCGCCCTGCTGGCCTGTGCCGCGTATGTCGATCTGAATCTGATTCGGGCCGGTCTGGCCGAAACGCTGGAGACAAGTAACTTCACTTCCATCCAGCGACGCATCGAAAGCCTTCCGAACCAGCGTCGCACGCCGGCAGCGCCTCCGCCAGACCGGTTCCTCGCGCCCGTGGAGTTCGACGAGCATCGGCATGGGATCGAGCCGGTTCCCAGTGCATTACCGTATCGGGCCAGTGACGAGGGATTTCTGCCGATCAGCGTCACGCAGTACATCCAACTGCTGGACTGGACGGCCCGCCAGGTAGTCCGCGGCAAGCCAGGTGCGACGCCCGCGGATCTGCCGGACGTGCTGGAGCGGCTGGGGGTGAGCTCTACCGCCTGGTGCGGTTTGATCCGCGATTTTGGCCGCATCTTTTCTTTGGTGGCCGGCCTGCCGGAAACGCTCAAAAAACAGCGTGGTCGTCGGACACAACGCCCCTTCCACACCCGCCGACGCTTCCACGAGCTGTTTACGACGACGGCCATCTGAGGCCGCAGCCCCATCTTTCCGACCGCCGTCATCTTTGTGGTTCAGTAGCCGCCAATCGGCCGCGGCGGCAACTTCTGGTCTGCCCAAACCGCCCCTTCCGGCTGACTTGAGCCGGACAACGCAGGGCTGCCAGCCAAACCGCAGCGTTCGCGCCCCACCAAGTCAGTTGTCACCATGGGCGGTTCCGGTTCAGGGGTTCCAAAGTCAGGAGGTTCCAAAGTCAGGAGGTTCCAAAGTCAGGAGGTTCCAAAGTCAGGAGGTTCCAAAGTCAGG
>WVZU01000069.1:1887-2077 GCA_011772275.1 Planctomycetales bacterium
CCTTCAAAGTCAGTTGTCCCCGGACGTGCCCCGGAAGTGCCCTCACAAAGTCAGTTGTCCCCGGACGTGCCGCCCCGGACGTGCCCGCTCAAAGTCAGTTGTCCCCGGACGTGCCCCCCCGGACGTGCCCCCCGCTCAAAGTCAGTTGTCCCCGGACGTGCCCTGCCCGGGCAATTCTGGGGGGCGATCT
>WVZU01000353.1:0-11013 GCA_011772275.1 Planctomycetales bacterium
AGTTTCTGCCGCAGAGCCCTGCCCCATTTTGCCAAGCGTATGTCGTCAAGTAGCGCGTCTGCTTTTTTTTCTCTGCTTTTCTGCTTTTTGTTCTACTTCCAGAACTGCAGCCGGCGTTTCCACCAGGGTTCAGGGGCCGGCGGCAGGGCCTCTGGGCGCGGGGGTACTATCGCCTGGCGAACCAGGGGGCGTTCTTCGGCCAGCGGCTCGTCAGCCAGCGGAATGTGACGTTCCAGAAAATCGGGCCAGTAGCCTTCCAGCAACCGCAGGCAGTCGGCCAGCTGACCGCTTTCCAGCGTAAAGTGGGCACGGGTCAGCAGCCGTGAGAGTTCGGTTCGTTCGTTTTCGCTGAACCGCAGGTCGGAGACCGTAATCTCGTCGATCCAGACGGTGCCCGCCCCCTGCATGTCGAAGCGGACGTGCAGGTTGGTTATGTCGCTAAATGGCAGATCGTCCGTAGAGAACTCGAACAGTTTCCACGTCCCGTTCGGCCGCGCGACACCGTGTCGATAGTATTCTTGCTGGCCATGTGTACCTCCCACGGCCAGCCGCAGGGGGCCTTGGAAGTCAGGGCTGGCCTTCAACCATACGGTGAATGCCAGGCGGCCCGTACGGGGGGCGGCAAAGGAATTGCTGATCAACGAGGCGGTCGGGCCCTGGCCGCGAAACTGCAAGCAGGCTTGACCAACATGCTGCTCCTGCAGGTCCGTGGTCACCGCCGCCTGGGGGTCCCCAATCAGCTTCCAGCCGGGGACGTTTCCTGCAACCGCCGGCGCTTCAAACCCGGCATTTTCCAAGCCCTCCATCGGCCGCTTTTCGTCCAGCGAGGCGGCCCTGGCCACCAGACGTTGCAGCCGCCTGCGTAACTGCGCCTGGAACTGATCGGGCACGGTCACCTGCACGTCCGCCACCTGGACCTGTGCCGCAGGGAACCTCACGGCCAGAAAATCGTAACTTTCCAGCGTTACCGACCAGTTTCCGTCCGCCGGCTGTTCCACCTGTCGCAGGCCGCTCAGCTCTTCCACCGCAACGGCCCCCGGGGTAACGATCCGCATCGTGCACTGGCAAGGCCAGGGGGCATCGTTGACCAAGTAAAGGTAGGTGTGCTGCTGGCGAGACAACTGCCGCAGTTTTAACGGCTGGTATTTGCCCGGCACGGGCTGGAATTTTTGAGCGGGCAGTCGGCGATAGGCGATCACGATGTCGCGCAACTGTTCTTCCTGGCCCAAGGGCAGGAGCTGGCCTCCGTAAAGAATGTGAGCGGTATCCAGATCGGCCAGTGCGCGGACCACGCGCCGGCGGCTGGAGCGGCCGGCGGCTGTCAAATGGGGTGACAAAACGATGTGCGTGCGGTCCGGCCCGAAGGGACTCTGCTGGTCGAACGATTTCAAGCGGAGGGAGGTGGCGCCGATCGACTGCAGGACCCCGACGTGGCCGCCGGCCGCCGCCTGGCCCAACAGTTCCTCCGAGGAAGGCAGTTGCTGCACCACCGCTCGACGCTCCAGCGGGAAATCGGGCGTGACCGAGGCGGGCTGGAAAAGGATGATGCTGGGCGAGGCCGCCTGGCCGGTCGCGTAGAGTTGCGGATTGATGCCAATGCCCCATAGTCCTTCGAGCGGCTTGGCGCGTGGCGGCAGGGCCGGGCGGAGCATGCGTTGAATCTCCGGACTGTCCAACATCGGGGACAGCGAGAGATACAATTTGCCCTCCAGGCCTGCCCGCTGTAGTTCATCGGTCAGCAGGCCATGAAACTGGCGGAGACGGTAAGCCCGCCAGTCGAGCCACTTTTTCAGGAGGGGGCTTTCCATCAGCAGGCGATGATCACCCGGCGGAAGTGCCACACCCGCTTCCTGAGCGAACTGTTGCCGCGTGCGCGGGTCCGCCGGCCACAGCGGCCCAGGAAAGAAGGCAAAAGAGTGTTCCGATGTGCCGATCGCCAGTCCGTCAAACGACGGGTGATGACGGTAACGGTCCACCAGTTCCCGGACGACGGCAACCATGGCCTGCTGGACCAGTGGGTGGAGGGGATTGTAAGAGGCCGACACGCCGTCGGGTCCGACCGCTGCCACACCGGCGCTGTCCGGGCCTCCCTGCCGCAACACGGCTTCCAGCTGGGGCAGTGGCGTAGAGAACTGGAGGGCGGGGATCAAGCGCAGTCCTTGGCGATCACAGAGACGAAACAGGAGTTCCAGGACATCTTTGCGTTGCGGGTCCTGCCCGCTGGCAAAAAATATTCCTGTGTCGTAGCGCGGCGTCGGTTCCAGCAGCCGGGTGGGGTAGATTGCACTACCGTCCGCAGCGACCGCCAGGACCAACGAATTGTAGCCGGCATATTTCAGGTATTGCACCAGACGCGTGGCGGCGTCGTAGAAGGTCAGCCAGTCGTCCATGCTGCGCTGGCTCCACGGATCGAAGGCCTCCTGTGCGGAAAAGTTTTCCGGAAACAAGGGGCGCTGCATGAACGCGGCCAGGGTCCGGCCTTCGTCCAATATGCCGGCCGGCATGGCGCTGGGCAGCCCGGTGGTCGGCGAGCCGGCCAGGTTGAGCCCGGCCACGGCGACTGCCTTGGGGCCCAGGACGCGGATCTTGCCATGCACGGCGTTCGCGTCGTCGCGCTGGTTGGTGATCAGCACCACCGGCTGGCGGGTCTTGGGCCAGAAGACGATCCGCTGTCGGCCCAGCGCCGGCTCGAAATCGGCCGCCTCGGGCGGCACATAGATTCCCGAGTCCAACCCTACCGGCAAGACACTTCCCGCCGCATTGGGCTCCAGAATGCTGATCCCCATCGCCTGCGGAACATGCGTCGGATATGCCACGTCCAGAATGTGCGGTTGGCCTGGATGGCTGATGTTCAACGGATAGGCCGTCCAGCTGGCCTCCGACTGGCTGGACCCAGGTCCGATCCGGACCATCGTTCCCAGCTGGGGATGTTCCCAGTTGGTAACGTCACCGTGTTGCAGCGGGCCGCCGGACAGGCCGGGCAGCCTGGGAATGCGGGCCACTTTTTTCCACCACGGTTCGGCCGGATTGATCTCGTCGATCACCTTGGAAGGCGGTTGCCGCGGTTCGTCCTCCGCTGGATCCGGCAGGTTGGGACGAACGACCACGAACTGCACCTTGCGTCGCGCGGCGACCTGTTGGCGATTGCGGAAGGGGTTGCCGGGGTGGAACTGCCGGCGGGCGTTGGGCAAAAAGGCCTCGATTTCGAGATCGTAGACGCCTTCTTTTTGCGGAGCGGGAATTTCCAGGCTGAGGGGCGTGGCGATGCCCCCGACGACGTCCGCCTGCTGCTGACCGTCCCAGAGAGAATCGCCGCCGCGGGCCGGAACCAGCTGGGTCTGGATGCGCAACACGCCCTCCGCAAGATCGCCAACCAGGTGCGGCGACAGTTCCAGCTGCAATTTTTCCTCCGGCGCCAGGACCAGGGAAGGGTTGCCGACGCGGACACGCAACTTGTCACCCGGCGCCCGTCGGACCAGCAACCGATTCTGCTGCTTGTCCAGATTCGCACTAAACAATTCGTCCCGCAATTGCAGGAGGGGAATTTCAAAAGTTTGCGGCCGATCTTGCGAGGGCCCGGTGAGCAAGGAGACGGTCAAGTGGCCGTCCAGATTGGATTGAACGGCTATGTCAACGCCGTCATAGCGGTGCGGGCTGCGCTGGAGGATTTCCAGCTGGCCGTTGTCGATCCACATCGAACCCGGTTCGTCCGGCTCGATGCCCAGCGCCTGATGTTCAGTGATTTCCCCCGGTTCCACCCGGATCGTGCCCCGCCAGATTTGTTCCTCGCCACCACCCCAGGCCACGCGGAGGCGCAATGTCTGCGCATCGGCGCAGCACGCCAGACAGTTCAGCAACAGCCAAACCGACACGAACAGCGAGCGCTGTGCGGAGCCGCGCAGAGATCGCCGGCTTGTCGCAAAGGCCGTTGGCCGTGGACTTTTTGTTGCAAGCGCAGGATCGGCGCGCACGGCGGACGGACCTCCCTGTCCGTTTCCAAAACGGGATCTTTACATGGACAATAGGTTCAAAAAAGGGGTGCGATTATAGGAAGGGCGACTTGTCGGACCCAGCCCGGATTGGCGGCGCAAGCGTTCACGGCAAGACTTGCCCGACGCGCGCAGTGCTGGCATTTCCAGCAGCGTCCGGCCAGGCGGCCTTCAATAGACGGCAGACGGCCGGACCGCCATCAGGCCAGAAATTTCCCCCCTGCCGCGGCAGCCAAAACGCGCCGCGACTTTGGCAAGTCCTTTATCGCCGCAGACCTTGGCACGTTTTTGCAACGGAACAACCAGCGTTGACACACGGCGAGCCGCCGGCGGGTACGTTCAGCGGCCGGCAGGCGACGTCCCTGCGGACGGTGGCTGGGACCTGGCATAGGACGCAAAGGCCCGGGCGACCTGGCCTTCCTGATGATCTCCGCGGTGCAGCCACACCCGGTAATGCAGCGTAACCGACTCGCCGCGCGGCAGGTGGTAGTCGCCCTGTTTCTTGCCGGCCGTAAAGTCTCGCTGGCCGAATGGGTTGGCGGCAAACAGGCCGTAGGTGCGGACGTGCCAGTAGGTTGGAAACCGAAAGCTACGGGGATGATTGAAAATGGCGATACCCACCCGCTGGCCGTCGACCGGACCGTGGTAATCGACCCAGGCGGCCGGTTTACCCCAAGCCTGCTTGTCCCGGTGGCCTTCACTGTTGACGATTTGCCCGCCCAGCTGGGCGTCGACTTTCATGGTGCCGGCCACGCGGAGACCAAAACTACCCTCCTTCGTATCGCCCAGATGCACGGGTTGGTCAACGGCGGTGAGGGTGATGGTAAAGTCGATCGAGCGATGATCCTTGCCCGCCTCGAACCGCAGGGCCCGTCGGTCTTGCAGGTGCCGCTTTCCCTGCGGATCGAGCCAGTCATTTTCGGTGACGATCGTATCACCCTGGATCTTGATAAACCTCTTGTGCTTGACCGTCGGACTCCCCTGGCGCTCGTGCCAGAATGAAAGTCCGTCTACGTCCCCGTGGGTGAACCACAGCGAGCGATGATGAGGGTGGTCTTTTTGCTCGGAAGGCCCCGCAGCCATCGGGTAGGCCCGCGTCATGGGTTTGCCGGTGGGGCCGATCAGTGGCCAAAGAATCGGTTTGTTGCCGCTGCGGATGTGGTATTTTGTAAACAGCTGTCCGTCGACCTTTACCGTCGCACCCTCGGCGCTCTTTTCGATCGTGATTTCCCCTGCCGCCAGGTGCGAAGTGGCCAGGCTGCCTATCAGGCAGAGGAGGCGGTCGATCCGCAGGAGGCCTGTTTTGGTTCTGGCATGCTGGTGCCGTGCCAATGAGCGCGATTTTTCGCGGAGGGCCCACATGGTCGCTTTCCAGGTTGGGGGGATGGAGGGGAAAAGGCGGCGGCCGTTTTGTTGCAGATGCGGCTGGTGGATTCTGTCTGTTTCGATTGCCAGATTGCGCGAGGGGTCAACTTGTTGCGGTAGCTGCTGGCCGTACCGCCGGCTGTTGCCGGCCCCTCGGTGCTCGGTTGCGGGGAGCGAGGACAATTCAACCGGGGGGCCAGGTAAGTTGCCGTCCGCCCAGCAGGTGCAGGTGCAAATGGGGTATTTCCTGGCCACCTTGCGGCCCGCAATTCAGCACGACGCGATACCCTTCTTCCAGATTGCACTGTGCCGCCACATCCCGCGCCACTTTTACAAGGTGGCCCAACAAGGGGACATCCTCTGCACGGGTTTCGCTCAGCGACCGGATTTCCTGCCGGGGAATGACCAGCACATGGGTGGGTGCCTGGGGGGAAACATCGCGAAATGCCAGGCAAAGTTCGTCTTCGTACACCAAATCCGCGGGAATTTCGCCATCGATGATTTTCTTAAAGATCGTTTTGTCGCTCATGACCACCCTCCCACAAGCCCCGCTCGACCAACCCTTCTCGCCGTGCCGATCAATCCCCCGCCTCGCGCTTTTACGAGACTTTAAATTTTTCCTTTGCCGCCATGGCGCAGGTCGCCAAGACTTTCGGCGCTGGCAGGAATTGCCGAAACGCTTGGGCTTCTTCGCTGCCAGCACCTTGCGCGTTGACAAACCACGCGTCCCCCATTGGCTCTTTTTTTTGCCCTCCGGCCCTCCGGCCCCTGCCCAACTCTTCTACTGCCCCACTTCCTCCTCAAAGCTTTCCAAGGGGATCGCCTCTTCGACCAGGAGGATCGGGATCCCATCCACGATGGGATACAGTACGCGACCGTCTTCGCGGATGAGGCCAGCGTCCAATTTGTGTTCTACGGGCAGGTCCTGCGCATTGTGCAGCGTACCCGCTTCAATCGCCGCGTTCAGCTTGTCCACAACTTGTGGGTCGGCCATCTTCAGGGGCAGGTGGTTTTGCGGGCATACGAGGATATCCAACAGTTCTTTGTTCAACATGATTGACTCCGTGGAAAGGCGCGAGGGATGTTCTCGTGCTGGGCTTCACCCGCGGCGAACTTCAGGGGCATCTGTTTTCCGCTCTTTCTCCGCTCTGCCCGCTGTTTGCACCGATTTTGCTCAGCGCGGCGCCACGTTTTCCTGGTAGTTCATGATACGCCAAAATCCGGTGGTCGTAACGGGGTTGTCGGTCCGCTGAGCGCGGATTCGCACATAGAGGGTGGTTTGCTGGTTGTCCGCCGAACGGGCGACGGCAAACAGATTGACGAATTGATCGACCCCATCTCGATGAATGTGTTCTTGGCTGCGGTGATGTTGGATACGAGCGCGGGGGCCGAGGGCGGCCAGGGTTTTTACCAGTTTTTGTTGTTGGAAGCGTTGCAAACGGTTTTTCTCGGCTGGAGTCCCCCGCACGGCTGGCTGGTTATCGTCCGGTTCCGGTCTGGTTGGAGAGTCGGACATCGCAGCCAAGGCCTTGGCAGTCTGGCCGTTGGCCAGGAACTGGAGCCACTGCTGGCTGACGGCGATGGCCTGTTGGTTGAGACGATGCTGGCGGAGGTAGTGACGAGTGGGTGCCCAGCTGGCAAAGACGGTCGCGAGGACCAGCCCGGTGGTGGCCAGTCGGTATGCGGAGGAGGGTTGGGCAGCGTGTTGGAGTCGGATCAGGGCCAGGCTGGCCACCAGGAGACCCAGCGCGGCGGTAAACCAGAGGTAGGGGTGGAGCAGGGCGGTAGCCGAGCCGACCCCGGTCAGGAGGGCGGCGATTGCCCACCCGCTGACACGATGAGCGGGGATGTTGGGATCCGCGTGGTCGCTGAAGACCGGCGTGGGCGATTCCGCTTCACTGGTCAACTTCCGGTCCCTCTTCGATGACACCGCTACCGAACTGGCGGCGGACCCGCAGTTCTTCCGTCGTCGCAAAGTTTGCTCGGCGGGTACCATATTTTAAAATAAACGTCCCTTCCGGATCGAACACGTTTGTTTGGGATTCGTCCTGGCGGTCGGCTTTACCCAGGCTGCGAAAAGAGAGGTTGTGCACGAACGCCAGCCACTGGCGGTCTGGTGCCAGCGAAAAGAACATCCGCGATTCGGGCGTTTGTTGGAAGGTGCCTCCAAATCCGTTTCGGGGAAGGGGGGCCACGTGCAACGACATCATCAGCAGGCAGACCAGCAGCCAGCCGGTCCAGACCGACAACAACATACCGCCCGGAACATCGACCCATTTATGAAAGCGGACTTTGACTTGGGAAGCGAATTCCGTCAGGGTGCGGAAGAGGATGAAGAGGCCGGTGAAGAGCCCCCAAAAGACGACCAGGTCGATGATGTAGGAAAACGTCGGCATTTTGGAATCCAGCCAGGTGGCGGCCGGTTCAAAATAATTTGTGGCCAGCACGGCTGCGGTCAGGACATTAAAGAAGGTCAGCAGGGCATGCCACAATCCTTCTTTGCCGACAAAGGCGACGCACAGCGCGATGATCAGCAGCGGACCGACGTACAACAAGAGGCTCATTCGACACTTCCCATTTGCTCAGCTCTTCAACACCCGTTGCAGTTCCTCCAGCGAGGTAACTCCTCGGACCGCCAAGAGAATTCCCTGCTGCTGTTCCGACTGCAACCCTGCTTGACGCGCGGCCTTGCGCAGTAGTTGCAGTTCGGGCTTGGCTTGCAATATTTTGCGAATCTGGTCATCGACCCGCAGTAATTCGAAAATGGCCGTTCGCCCATAGTAGCCGACGCCATTGCAGCGGGCGCACACCTTGGGGGGCTCGGTGGGGGGCCGATAAAAATGCGGGACCTGTTCCGGTTTGAGGCCTAACTTGGCCAGCAACTGGGGCTGCGGGGTGTACTCTGCGCGGCATTCTTCGCACAATTTGCGGATCAAGCGTTGATGCAACACAGCCTGGATGGCTTCGGCAAAGGGTTGGCGAGGCACTTTCAGCACCAGCACCCGCAAGAGGGCTTCGGCGGCATCTTTGGCCTGGATGGTCGTGATGATCAGCCGCTCGTCGATCGCCTGCTGGCACAAGATCTGGGCCGAAGCGGCATCGACGATGTCACGACAGAGAATGATATCGGGCTGCGTGCGGCCGACGGTTGGCAGGATGGCAGCCGGGGTCTGCCCGGCCGCTCGGCTGTATGTCTTCACATCAACGCTATCCAGTTCGGGATAACGCGCGTCGACATCCTCCACGCTCACAAAATCCCGCAAGAGGCGGTCGACTTGCATCACACTTCGTGTGAGCGTGGTCGACAAGCCACCGGAGGGGAGCGCCGAAAACAAGATCATCCCGCGTTCACCGCTCAACAATTCCTGCACTTGGGCTTCGAGTTTGGCCGACATGCCCAGGTCCTGCAGGGTGTCGAATTGTGGCGGAGCGACTTTGAACTGCAGCAACACCCGTGGACCGGCAGGGGTGGCCTGGACGTTCAGCATCGTGGGGATCGAGTCCTCGCCGGCCTGCATGGCAAACCGGCCGCTGACCTTGGCCTGGGGGGCATCGTTCTGGACGCCCGCCACGGTTTGGAAGACCTGCAGAAGTTGATCGCCAATCTCGCGCGGTTGCGGGTTGTGGGCCAGCCAGACACCGTCAATCAAATAACGCACGGCCACCGACTCGCCGTAATCCAACAACACGGAGTCGGCGCGGTGCTTTAGGGCGTGGTCCAGCAACGTGCGTGCCGGGGTATAGCCGGGCAGCTGCCGAGCGGCGATGAGCAGCGCCTGGTTGGCCTGTTCGTCCGTGCCGGTGGCCCGGAGTTGCAGAGCGGGTCCTTTTTCGTGGCTGGCCACCGCTTCCGCCTCGATGCGGATGCCGATCTTTTTCAGCTTTTCCGCGCACCAGAACCGCAGGTGTGCGGGCGTGAGGATCCTTTCCTGTTCTTCGACCTGCAAATTGCGGTAGGCGAAGATGTAGAGCCCCAGGGGGACAAGGTAGGCCAGCAGCATGAGGAGGTATCCCAGCAGGAAACTGGTGAGGACCCAGATCAGCAAAAAGGCCCCTGCGAAGGTGCCGACCACGACGGGGATCCAGAGGTGCAGTCTTTTGAGCCGCAGGATCTGCATATCCTGGCTGACCCAATCGGTAGTGCGGACCCAGACGGCGAACAGCAGCCAGCAGGCCACGATCTTCTTGGTGCTGAAGTAAAACCCAGGTCCCCGAAAGTAATCGTGATCCAACGGGTAGTAGGGCCAAGGGTCCACCGCGGCGGGATTTTCCTGAGCGAACACGCTTTGCGCCATCAGCGACAGGGATGTCAATGAGCCCAAGGCGGTCAGGAAGGTGCGCATCATCAGTGGAATTTCAGATTAAGCCGCCTTGGGAAACGCCGATACCCTTGAGTGCCATCTTCAGCTGCTGGCGGTTGGGCGAGACGTCGAACGCGGTCTCCTGATCGATCAGTTCTTTTTCGACCAGGTCCTTCAAGCTCATATTGAAGTCCTGCATGCCCTCCTGCGCACCCTGCCGGATTGCGTCGCCCAGCTTTTCGTCTTCCTCTTCCAGGATCAACTTGCGAACGGTGCTGTTGAACGTCATGATTTCGACAGTGGGCACGCGGCCCACTTCCTTGTCGATCGCTTTGACCAGCTTTTGCGCCATGATCGCCACCATATTGGCGGCGATGGCACTGCGCAAGCCGCTGTGCATATTGGCGGGAAACAGGTCCAGGATGCGATTAATGACGGTGGCCGCGTTGGACGCGTGAATCGTGCCAAACACGAGGTGCCCCGTTTCGGCGGCGTGAATGGCCGTGGCAAACGTTTCCTGATCGCGCATTTCGCCCACCAGCATCACATCCGGATCCTCGCGGACTGCATGCTTCATGCCGATCTCAAAATCCTTGACGTCGACACCAATCTCGCGTTGGTTGATCAGGCATTTGTCTTCCCGGAACATGAATTCGATCGGATCTTCCAGCGTGAGGATATGTTTGCGATAGTGCGCGTTGATCCAGTTCAGCATCGAGGCGATCGTGGTGCTCTTCCCCGACCCGGTGACCCCGGCAATCAGGATCAGACCTTGGTGAAACGAGCAGAGTTTTTCGATTTGGGGAGGCAGGTGCAGGCCAGCGAAGTCGGGAATCGTGTTATTGACCCGGCGAGCGACCAGGCCCACATGTCCCATTTGGGTCAGCAGGTTGACGCGGAACCGCCAGGTCTCGCCATCCACGTCCAGCATGTGCGCAAAATCCGCCCCCCCGTCGCGCTCGAAAACCTCCTGGTTGCGTTGATCCAGCAGCGGCAGGCACAGCCGGCGCATCTCTCGCTCGTCGATCGGCTCACGTTTCATGGCCCGCAGCACGCCGCCGACGCGGACGTAGGGCGGGTTGCCCACCTTGAGATGCAAATCGCTGGCCTCCAGCTTGACGGCCGCTCGGAAGATCTTGTCGATCTCCATGCCGTTGCCCTGCCGCTCGTGCTTCTCGCCCTGCTCGCTCACCTGCGTTGACCGTCCTGATAACCTAAAGTCGGACCGGGATCCCCTGTTCGCGCATGAATTGCTTGGTTTCCCGAATCGTGTACTGGCCAAAATGAAAGATACTGGCGGCCAGGGCCGCGTCCGCTTTGCCCCGCAAGATCGCGTCTGCCAGATGAGCGGGCTGGCC
>WVZU01000353.1:11085-11342 GCA_011772275.1 Planctomycetales bacterium
CCATGCTGGTCAGCACAATTTCCCCCGCCCCCAGCTGGGCCACGCGCCGAGCCCACGGTACCGCCTCCAGTCCGGTGGCGATCCGACCCCCGTGAATGAAAACTTCCCACCGCTCTGCGCCATCCTTGAGGACGCGCTTGGGATCAATGTTAACCACAATGCACTGACTGCCAAAGCGGCGGGCGGCCTCGCGGACAAACTCGGGATCCTTGACCGCCGCCGAGTTGATCGAGACCTTGTCGCTGCCGGCGGCCAGG
>WVZU01000141.1:0-9589 GCA_011772275.1 Planctomycetales bacterium
GGCAAGGCCCTGGAGGTCCAGCGCACCACAGGTCCGCCACCCGCCGATATCCCCCGCTGCCAGCCTGTCCGGTTTCACGTCAGCAGCTCTGTGCTCGTCTGGCTTCATGCTAATAGCCTCGTGCTTTAGCACGAGGTTAAAATCGCGTAAAAAATGTGTCGAGCCCCGTTTACGGGGCTTGGTGCTGTCTGGCTTTAGCCTGGGCTGACTCGCGCTGGAACAACACGAAATCAAGCAGCACCACGCGTGATCGCCAGGGCTGAAGCCGGCACAGTGAGAAGGCCCGTAAACGGGCCTCGCCGGGTGGGGTGGTGGACATCATCACCCCGGCATAAATGCCGGGGCTCAGAGCGGGGGTGGCTTGCTGTCCAAAATGTGATCCATGTGTTATATGAGTCTAAGCGGCGCCAACACATACTCGCATGCTGCCAAACAATTACAATCCGTGTAATGCACCCTGGATAGATAGTGGGACGGGTGGCGAAAAAGACTCCCGACCCCCTCCGGCCCCTCCTCCAATCGGCGAAAGTGTTACTGTGAACTGAAAATTGACCGTTGACAAACGACTAGCCCGTCGCGGGCCGCTGCCTTTGGCCGCGCAAGCGGCGGATCAGCCAAACCGTTGGCAGGTAGCTCAGCCCGCCACAGACCGCGCCCACCAGCATGCCCCCCAACAGCAGGCACAGAAAGATGTCGCGGCCAAGGTTGAGGATGATCGCAAACTGGCTGAAGATTTCCCAAAAGTGGTGTTCCGCGGTTGTCCGCAGGGCCTCCCCCAAGGTATGTCGGATGGTCGCCACCGAAGGGCCAGGCCACAAGAAGCTTCCGACCCAATAGGTCAACAGAAACAAGGGCGGGATCGTAAACGGGTTGGTCAGCCAGACCGGGCCGATCGCCGCCAGGCGGTTGGCGTTCAGCAGGGTGGCCAGCACCGTCGCGATGATCATCTGCAGTCCAATCGTGGGAGTGAAAGCCACAAAGAGGCCAATGGCCACACCAAGACCAATGGCCTCGGGTGAACCACGCAATCTGAGCAGCCAGTGCAGAAACCGATTTGTTTTCCAGCGCCGACGCCTGGTCCCCGTGGGACCAGCGTCACTGTCGAAGTCGGCCGTTTCTCGCTTCATTTTTCAGCTCGACACAAGCGGACACGTCCGCGGTACCAGGATCAGCGACCCCCCTTGCCAGGCGATCTGTTCGTCAGCAGTTCGGCTCGTATGGCTCACCCGCCGTCGCTTGCGACTTGCCAGGAAGTTTGTGAGAAATCCAGGCGTGCGGCCAGGGGGGAGGGAGATTTGGGGCGGCGGGGACGTGGGGGGGTGCAAGCCTTGCTGGCAGGTCCCGCGTGGCGGCTGGCGATGGGGGTAATGCGGGACGAGGGTCTGCAACGGGCGTGGATCTGCGGTCTGCGGACTCCCCCGAATTGAGGCGCGAAGATCGCTTGCCCGCCGCCCGCCCCTCTCCCTAGAATTCGACCTCGGCGCTTGCCCCGCCGCGCGATTGCCGCAGGTCACCATGGGGGAAAGGAGTCTTGTCACCATGTCATTCCGCTGGCTCATTCTGGGAACGTTGCTTTGCCTGCTGCCCGATCGGTGTGGGACAGCTGCTTTTGCCCAATCCCGGCAGGAGGCCACCGTCCGGGCCGCGACCTCGGTGCTGAACGAAATCATGGCGGTTCCCGCTAAGCGGATCCCGGCGTTTTTGTTGAGTGGCGCCGAGGGGGTTGCCATCGTGCCGGGCGTGGTCAAAGGGGGCCTGGTGGTCGGCGTGCGCCACGGACGGGGTGTCCTGCTGACGCGTAACGAAGATAAGTCATGGAAAATTCCGACGTTTGTGGTGCTTACTGGCGGCAGTGTCGGCTGGCAGGTGGGCGTGCAGTCCACGGATGTGATTCTGGTCTTCAAGACGCGGAACAGCATCGATGGTCTGATGAAGGGAAAATTGACGATTGGTGCCGACGCGGCCGTGGCGGCGGGACCCGTGGGACGTCAGGCGGCCGCTGCCACCGATGCCCGCCTGAGCGCCGAAATTTTTTCTTACTCACGCAGCCGCGGACTGTTTGCCGGCGTTTCACTGGAAGGCAGTGTGTTGGAAGTGGATCACGGGGCGAACAGTGCGTATTACCGAGCCTCGCTGCCGAACATCGCCGCGGGGGGTGCCAATCCGGTCGTACCGGAATCCGCCCTCCAGCTGGTCCGGACCTTGCTGGCCTATACCACGGGGACGCCAGGTCCGTTGCCAGTTTCCGTCCCCGCGGAAACGGCGGCAGGGGACGCGGGGCCCCACAGCGTGTCGCCGCAGGCGGGGCCCCGCCCCGGAGCCGTTCAGCCGGCCGATCTCCTGCGAAGGAAGCTGGCCCAGGCATCGACCCAGCTCCAGGCCCTGCTCGACGCGAACTGGCAGCGCTATTTGGCGTTGCCTGCCGAGGTGTACGGGACCGCCGAGCATGCCAGCCTGGCCGCCCTGCAGGATGTCGCCAGCCGCTTGGACCAGGTCGCCAGCGATCCCCGCTATCATGCCCTCGCCTCACGGACGGAATTCATCCAGGTGCGTCGACTGTTGCAAGATTACCTGGCCGTGCAACGGACCACGCCCCACGGCACCATCCCTCTGCCGCCGCCGCCCAGCGACGGGGGTACCCGCGACGGTGCGTACGATGCCAACTTGCGCCTGCCGCAGTAGATTGTTGGGCGAGCCAGCAGGAAAGGTCCGTTCCGTCCATCGGCTCGGCTCGAATTTCTTGCCAGCATCTCCTGCCAGCATCGCTTACCAACCTGGTGGCCCGCGACGGTGGTTACTCGTCGCCCTGGGTGCATTACACGGATGGTAATTGTTTGGCAGCATGCGAGTATGCGTCGGGGCCGGTTGGACTTTCATATCCCATGGATCACATTTTAAAGAGCAAGCCACCCCCGCTCTGAGCCCCGGCATTTATGCCGGGGTGATGATGTCCATGACCCCACCGGCGAGGCCCGTTTACGGGCCTTCTGGCCATTGCGGCTTTAGCCCTGGCGATCACGCGCGGTGCTGCTTGATTTCGTGTTGTTACACCACGAGTCAGCTCAGGCTAAAGCCAGACAGCGACAAGCCCCGTAAACGGGGCTCGCGACATTGTTTTACACGAGCTCAACCTCGTGCTAAAGCACGAGGCTATTCGCTTGAAGCCAGAAAAGCACGGGGCTGCTGACATGAAACCGGAAAGGCGCGCGTGTGCGACAACGACCAGTTGCTGCAATCGGCTAAGGGGTTACGCAAAGTGCAAAATGCACCCCGTCGCCCTTGGCCAGCCGTGGCAGGCCAGGGGGGTCAAACCGTAACCGCCTTTTGGCTGTCCGCTTCCCGTTCCGTGTCGCCCGGCGGCTGCTGGTCATTCGGGCGGATGACCTTGGTGATCCGCTTGGCAAAGTAATACATCCGTTTCAAGTACTCGATCACTTCCGATTCGAGCCGAAACGCGGCCAGCCGGTTGGGTTCATCGGCCGCCAGGCGTCGCGAGAGGTGGGTTTCCGCGGCGTCGGCCAGACGGTTGATCTCCTCCTTGGCGTCCATCACCTGTTTGGCGATCTCCAGGTCGTTGTCCACCAAGGCCTGCATGGCCTGTTCAACGGACCAGCAGACTTTGCGGTGGAAATCGCCCAGGACCTCTTCCGTTGCTCGGCTGACCTGCAGCCCCAGCCGCAGTCGGGCTCGGCCGGTTTCGACGAGGTTGGTCTCGATCATGTCGCCAATACTTTCGATGTAATTCGCCGCGGCCAGGTAATCCTGCAACTGTTGCGATTGGCGATCGCTTAAATTCTGCTGGGCCAGACGACCCAGATAGGTGACCACGGCCCCGTGCAGCTGGTCGACGTTGTTGTCCATGTCTTCCAGGTTTTTCAGCTGAGCGGAACTGCCGTGCAGGGTTGTATGCAGCGCACCGCGGACCATTTGGACCGCGATGGTGCCCAGCCTGCCGAGCTCCCTGCGGACGACGTCCATGGCCAGCGAGGGAGTTTGCAACAGCAGTTCGTCCAGGTACTTTGGTCGAGCCGCTTCCAGGGCGGCGGGCGGACGGCTGGGGATCAGGCGGCAGACCAGCCAGGCCAGGGCCGGGGTAAAGCTGATCAGGATCAGCGTGTTGGCCACATTAAACACCGTGTGCGCGTTGGCGATCTGCCGCGGGGTTTCTGCGGCCAGCCGAGCGGTCCCGGTCAGATTTTCTGCTGTGGGCGAGATCAAGGTGACCAGCGCCGCCAGCTGGGGAATGAACGCGTACCACAGCGCCACGCCGGCAATGTTAAAGATGACGTGCGCCGTCGCGGCCCGGACCGCTTCCGGCGGTTTGCCGATCGCCGCCAGCATCGCGGTGATACAGGTGCCAATGTTGGCACCAAAGATCATCGCAATCCCCGCCTCCAGGGTGATGTTGCCCTTCATCGACAACGCGATCACCAGGCCGGTCGTGGCGGACGAACTTTGGACCAGCGCGGTGAACACCGCGGCAAACAGGATGCCGTACAGGGGGGTGGCCATTTGGGCCATCAGGCTTTGGAAGAGGGGGAAATCGCGCAGCGGGTAGGTGCCGTCGCTCATCAATTGCATGCCAAAAAAAATCAGCCCCAGTCCCATGATCATGCGACCGTAGTGTCGAGCCTTTTCGTTTTTGAAGAAAAACAGCAGGCCAAAACCGACGGCGACCAGCAGCAGAGCGTATTGAGTGACTTTAAAAGCGATGATCTGCGCGGTGACGGTGGTGCCAATGTTGGCCCCCATGATCACGCCAATCGATTGTTGCAGCGAAAGCAGCCCCGCCGATACGAATCCCACGACCAGGACGGTCGTCACGGAGGAAGATTGAATGATGGCCGTCACCAAGGCCCCGGCCACCGCGCCGGTAAAACGATTGGTGGTCAGCCGCGTCAAGAGATTTCTCATCCCGTTCCCGGCGACCAGCTTCAGAGCGTCCGACATCTGGTCCATTCCGAACAGGAACAGAGCCAGGCCGCCAAACAGGCCCATGGCGATCGTGCCAATCTGCAACGTCCCGGAAGTGTCCGCCAACAGCATGCGCTTCTCCCCAACCCGGTAAAAAATCAATTCTTAACAGTTTCTTCAAATTTGCAACGGGCAACTTTAAAAAGCGGCTCTTCAGGAAATCGTGCTGTGAGCGACTCATTCGCTGCCAGGCCAAGACCTGGCCGTGGCTGAGCAGACGGCTTGTGAACAATCCAGGCGCGGCCAACTTCGATCCGCCAGGCCGCAGGTGCCAGGCGGGGCGGTTGCGGGCGGTTATTGCCGGAGGTCCAGCGGCGGTTTCTGAGCCGCCGTTTTGGCAGCGGAGTCGTTGGCGGCGGACCGGTGTGGAATGAAGGTCGTGCGTTGCAGTTGAGCCGCCTGCTGTTCCGCTTCGCAGGCCAGCTGATACAGATACCACTGGTGACGACTGCCTGGCGGGGCGGAGGGGGACGGTGGTTCGTATCCGCCGTTGGCCAAAAGCTGGCGTCCTTTGACTCGATCGGCGGCGTAGGAGATAAGGATGTCGATCAGGCGGTCGCGGAGGGACGGGTTTTCGATCGGAATCAACAGTTCAATCCGCCGGTCCAGGTTGCGAGGCATCCAGTCGGCGCTGGCAATGAAGACCAGCCGCTGACCGCCGTGGAAAAAATAAAAGATGCGCCGATGCTCCAGGTACCGGTCAAGGATACTGACCGCGCGAATGTTTTCGCTCAACCCCGGCACACCCGGCCGCAGACAGCAAATCCCCCGTACGTTCAAGTCAATTTTTACGCCAGCCTGCGAGGCGGCGTAGAGGGCCTCGATGATCTGCGGGTCGGCCAGGGAGTTCAGCTGAGCCATGATGTGCGCTTCCTGGCCTTCGCGTCGGCGAGCGACCTCGCCGTCGATCAGTTGCAGCAGCCGATCCCGGAGGCCGATGGGAGCGGCCGACAGCTTGTGAAACTTCTGAGGTTGCGAATAGCCGCTGATGGCGTTGAAGAAACTGGTTGCGTCGGCCGCCAGCTGCTCGTTGCAGGTCAGAAAGCTGATGTCGGTATACAGACCCGCGGTGACTTCGTTGTAGTTGCCGGTGGAAAAATGGACATAACGCTGGATGCCCTGCGGTTCGCGGCGCGTAATCACGCAGACCTTGGCGTGCGTTTTCAGGCCCTGGATCCCGTAAATGACCTGGACCCCCTCCTGCTCCAAAGCCCGTGCCCACTCGATATTGCGGGCTTCGTCGAACCTGGCCTTCAGTTCCAGGATGGCCGTGACGTGCTTGCCATGTCCCGCGGCCCGCGCCAGGGCCTCGACAATGGGGCTCTGCCGACTGGTCCGGTAGAGGATGATCTTCAGCGCCAGCACATCCGGATCGTCGGCCGCCTCGTCGATCAACCGCACGACCGGTTCGAAACTTTCGTACGGCTGCGATAGCAGGACGTCCTGTTGACGCAAGATTTCGAACATGCTGGTCTTGCGGTCAACCCGTGGCGAGGGGCGGGGGGGCCAGGGTTCGTTGCGGTACGGGTCAAATCCCGCCAGGTTTGTCAGTTGCAGGAAGGCCGACAGGTCCAGCGGCCCGTCCAGGGCATACACCTCCTCGTCGCCGACTTCCAGCACCGACTGCAGCAGATTGCGGACGGTGGGGCTGGCGCTGCCGGCCAGTTCCAGCCGCGCGCAGGGACTCTGCTTTCGTTCGTCAAGCACCTCCGTCATGCCGGCCAGCAAGTCAGCCGCCATGTCCTCGCGCACGCTAAGGTCGGCGTTGCGCGTGATGCGAAAGGGTACGCACTGCACCACCGACTCACCAGGAAAAAAACGCTGGATCTCCATCGCCACCAGGTCTTCCAACAGCATGTAGGCGAAACCGGTCTCGGTCGGTAGCTCAACAAAACGGCTTGGCGACCGTCCCAGGGGGATCACCGCCAGCCGCGGCAGGTCGCTGGCCGCCGCGTCGCGGCCGGCGCCTTTTGGCCGCTCGCCGCCCCCCAGCTGCACGCAGATGTTCAAGGTCTTGTTGCTTAACAAGGGAAAGTCCTGCCGGCCGCCGACCGCCATCGGCGTGAAGATGCCGAACACTTCTTCGGCAAACACGCGGCGGGCCGCCTGCTGCTGTCGCGGATTCAGGCCGTCGGGCCGCACCCGCCGGATCCCGGCTTCGGCCAACTGCGGCTCCAGCTGCTGGTGGAAACAGGTGTACTGTCGAGCCACCATTTGGCGGACGCGGTCGCTGATCGCCGCCAGCTGCTCTGCAGCCGTCATGCCCGACGGGTCGCGCGTTTGGCTGCCGCGGTGCCGCAGCAACTGGAGACCGCCCACGCGAACCATGAAAAATTCGTCCAGGTTCGAGGCCGTAATCGCCAGAAACTTCAACCGCTCCAGTAGCGGCACCGACGCCTCACCGGCCTCGTCCAACACCCGGTCGTTGAAGGACAGCCAGCTGAGCTCACGGTTGATGAATTGGGAAGGGTCCACGGCAAGTAGCGCAGGCTGCGATGATCGGTCAGGCTTCGATGGCGGGTGAGCGGCGGCGGAGCACGATGGGCATGCCGAAGACTTCCTGGAAGAGGCTGCACTTCTGCTGCAACGCCAACTGCTCCAGGCTGAGATCGTCCGCACTCTGGGCCGAGATGACCACCCGGCCCTCCTCGAGGACACAGGTGATGTCCTGAATCCGCTGGTGATTGGATCGGTCCAGCGCGTCGGCCACTCGCAGCAGCGCGGCCAGCTTGGTGACCGTCATCCGATCCCGCCAGGCCAACGACGAGTATCCTTCGTGGATCGGTCGGGGCAAGGCGCGGCGATGATAACGAGCTACCAGGGCGATCAGTAACAGGTCTTTCTGGCTGATCCCGAACAGTTCACTGTGCTGGATCAGATACATGGAATGCTTGTGATGGCTTTGCGTACTGACGGCATAACCGACGTCGTGCAACAAGGCGGCCAGGTACAACAACATTTCATAACGCGGTCCCAACTGGTGTTCGTCCTGCAGCCCGCGAAACAGTCGCAAACTCAAGTTGGCCACCAGCAATCCGTGCGGCTCGTCAAAATGAAACCGTCTGGCCATGTCCAGCGCCGAACGGATAATCTGCTGCTTGAATTCCTCGGACCACGCGTCGGGACCCGCCATCTGCTGCAGCAGTCCGTCACGAAGGTTGACGTTGCTGACCAGCAGGTGCTCTAGCTGCAAAGCGCGAGCCAGGTGTGTGTAGGTTAGTAAAGCGGGACCGACGGTTTCCGCATCCGGAAAGGTTAAATGATGCTGGCGGACCAGGTCATCCACCGAAAGCCCCAGAATCTGGTTGGTGAATTTTTCCAGGCGATCGACCGGGATCTCGACCAGCGGGGAGGCCGTGCCGGCGGGATTGAGCTGAGCGGCGGCAAAGCGAATGTCGCCCCCCAGCGCGACCAGCTCCAGGGCTTGCTCAGCAGCAACCTGAGCACCGACCTGCTCTACAACCTTGCAAATGTGGTCCTCCATGATGCTGCGGAACCTCGTGGCCGGCGCATCGTAGGACTCCAGAGTTTTCCGCAGCCGCAACGAACCCATGCTGAACGTGTGCGCGTAGTTCACGTCCTGCTGCTGCAACAGCAGCACGACTGTTGTGCCGCTGCCAACCTCGATCACCAGCGACTGGCAATCGGCCAGACGCGGCTCAGTTGCCAGCAAGGGCTGAATGCCCAGGTACGTGGTGCGATTGACCTCCGAGTAGTCCATCGGATCGATCTGAAAGCCCGTCGCCACATACACGCGACTCAAAAAAGAGAGCCGGTTGGCCGCCTCGCGCACGGCACTGGTCGCGACCACGCGCACCTGGTCCGGCTCGGTAATCTGGTATTCGGACAGGATCTGGCGGTAGTTTTTTAAGACACCCACGCACTGTTCCACTGTCGCCCGCTCGATGAAGCCCTTGCCAAAACTGTCCTTGCCCAGGCCCACCGCCTGCGACAGCGTATCCAGTTTGTGCACGCGACCCGCCTCGTCGATCTGACCAATCGCCATGCGGATCGAATTGGCACCCATGTCGATCACGGCCACCGCCTTGGCGGACGGCCGATCGCTGGCCGCCGCGGCCGGGACAACGGATTGAACGGGCTGGGCTGACATGGACCGGTGTCAAATGGGCCTAAAGGACAAAAAAGCGGACCGGGATGCGGGGAAGTCGTTCGCCGGTCGCGGCAAATCTGCTCGCTGGCGGTCATCACGACCGGCTGCCAACCAGCAGCCAGGAAGTATCAGAAGATGGTCCGTCCCAGCAAGAGACCAGACAAAAGGGACGGGATCAGCCAGGCAACGCCTGCGGCCAGCCGACCGAAACTCCCACCCACGCTCCGCCGCGCCGGGCGATCTTGGTACCCTCCCTGCCTGCTCGATTACCGGGAACCGACGATTCCCATCGCCTGCGAAACCATCCCAGCCTTATAACAGACAGTACGGAAAAAACCAAGGACCTGAGCGGACGGTCGAAAAGCAAGGTATTCAGAAGAATCTGTGGGTGGATTGCTGTTTCCCAAGGACGGCCAAAGCGACAGTCGGTCCGCAGGGGGAAGAAGTGTCAGCAGCGGGGAGGATAGGGATAAGCGGGTCGTTGAAGGGTGTTCGGTTAAGAGT
>WVZU01000141.1:9611-11375 GCA_011772275.1 Planctomycetales bacterium
CGGTTAAGAGTACATTGCATCGCAGTCTTAACCGCCACTCTTAACCGGATACCCTTAACCGACCTGCTTAACCGCTCTCCACAGGCCAAACAATATCGCTGAGTGAAAAAACACCACGCATTGCTGGCAGCCATCTCGCTCAATTCCCCTCTTGCATGGACCATTCCCTGTTCTATGTCAGTCGCTTTTTACCCACAGATTCCTCTGAAGATCCAAAAAGCGGCGACCCGCGATCTCAGGACCACCAACCTCGCAGGAAAGGTCCCAGCCCTTCACGCAGGAAGAGCTAGCCGGGCAAATTTCGCAGGTCCGCAAAGGCGCCGCTCTCTACCAGCCCGGGAAGCCGCTGGATGGCGTCGACCAGTTGCACCGCCGCCTCGGCAGGCGCCGGCATGGCGGCCGTGCCCCGTTTCGCTCGTAAGGCATCCAGGGCAGCAAAGCGACCCTCCGGGTGCAAGGCACACAAGTGGTCGATCAGGTCCGTATCGACGACGCCCGGCGCCAGCGCGCAAAAGTGCGTGTCGGAATGCTCACGCGCGTACAGCCTGGTCAGCATGTTCAACGCGGCTTTGGAAAGCGAATAGCCTGCCCAGCCGCGATTTCCGTTGATCGAGGCACCCGAAGATATACTCACCACCTGACGGACCGTCATGCCAGAGGAGAACAGCGTGTCCATCAGCGTTTTGTTGGACCATAGATTGATCTCCATCGTCCGCTTCAGGTCGTCCAGCCCCACCTGGGCCAGGTCGTCGAATTGGCCCAACACTCCGGCGTTCAGGACGGCCAGATCCAAGCACTTCGTGCTGGTCAGCAGTTTTGAGACGACAGATCGAGTACGAACGTGGTCCGCCAGATCGACCACCGCATGAAAATAATGTTGCCGCCCCGCCAGATCGTCCGGCCTCCGCCGGCTGACCCCGTACACCTGCCAGTCCCGGTTAAGGTATTCCCCAGCCAGAGCGTGGCCGATGCCGGAGCTGGTACCCGTGATGAAGACGCTGCGCATGAGCCGCTACCTTGCTGTTCCGGGACCTGACGGGGTCGGGAGTCTTTTTCGCCACCCGTCGCACTATCCATCGATGCGGGGTTTTTCCGTGGCGAAAAAGACTCCCGACCCCCTCCCGCCTCGGCCNNTCCCGCCTCGGCCCCCCCCTCCCCCACATACTGGCAAGCTAAACACGTACCGTAGGATTTCAAGGCCGTTTATTTTCGACCGATCCCCCCGCCTGTCAAACGGCATGGCTGCCCAGCGGCGCGTCGCAGGACCGCAGGTTCATTCGCACAGGGCAGCCGGTCCGGTCGGCCGGGAAGCTGGGGAGTATCTCGACACGGCTAGCCCCCACCACGCCGCCGGTCGCCGCCGCTTCTGACCGCTTCGGGTTCACGTCGATAAGGGCCTGATGGATCACCGCCGACCGGTACAGGTCTTGGTGGCCGCTGATCCCGGCAAATCTGCGGCGGCAGGCTGGAAGAGGACCTTTTGCCGTAGAAGGGAGAAGATCGACCAAGGGTCGACCGGCTTTGCACCCACAATGCTGCACCTGACCTGCCCCTCCGCCCCCTCGATCCCGCATCTTGCATCCCGTATCCCGCATCCCGTATCTTGGAACCCTTTGACCCTTGCCCGCGGGTCCAGATCGATCACGCGGTATTTGCACCTGGGTCATCAATTCAGCGCCGCCCCCTTCGTCTAGTGGCCTAGGACATCGGATTCTCAGTCCGAAGACAGGGGTTCGACTCCCCTAGGGGGTGCTGGCTCAAAAA
>WVZU01000094.1 GCA_011772275.1 Planctomycetales bacterium
GAATCACCAGTCTGGCCACCCGCCGCAACGCGGCGCCAGGCCACAGCCTCATGCGCCGGCCCTTCTGTGCGGCTGAACGGGTAGCCATTTGGCCACGGCCAAGGCAGATGCTGTGCAGCTGCTATCACCTGCCGGCAAAGCATCACCGCCAGGGGGCTGGATGGCAAACTTTGCGGTTCGTACGACTTGAAACGCTTGACACAGCTCTGTTGATAATCATGCCCCCCATCCACCGAAATTGATTCTATGAATTCCGTCGGTGAAATCAGCACATCGAGTGCGCACGATTTTGCGGATTCTCCAGCGGTTTTTGTCCCGAATTGACGGATGGGTCGGCAGAAAGGACTGCCGTTTGCGTTTTGTTCCAACCAGGTCAGGATTTTACGTTTGCCACAGGAGGGTAATATCGTGTTCAAGACCCAATGGTTTTCCCTTTGTGCACTGGCGGTCGCCATCGGTGCACATTCAGCTCAAGCGGAAGAGGCCGGCGACTACTACGCAAATCATGCGCATTATGCTTCGCACGCCACGGTCGCTTCCATGTCCCGGCAAATCGCTGAGCTGGAAGCGCGGCTGGCGTCCTTTGACCACGGCGGCTGTGATGCCGGCTGTGACGCCGGCTGCGGCGCCGCCGCCACCAGCTGTGGCGGTGGGGCCGACTGTTGCGATAACTGGATGTCACCCACGGGCGGCCTCACGGGCATGATCGAGGTCGTGTGGCTGCGTCCCCAGGACACTTATGCTGACAGTGGAATCAATCGATACCAACACGGATCGCGATACACGCTTGGCTGGATGAATGACCACGGCCAGGAATGGCGGCTCCGTTTCTTTGAATTGGGTGTCAACAGCCAGTTTGACGACTTCATCAATCTCTACACAGTCGACGTCGAGTACGCAGGTCGATTTCAGCTCTGCAATTTTGACGGCGAGCTTTCGTTCGGGCTGCGTTACGCAGACTGGCATGAGTCCGCTGCTGGCGCGTTTGGCGGCTTGAACATCGAAGATTCCATCGGTCCCATGATCGGATTGCACTTGCAGACCGATCTTTGGAACGACTTCGACCTGTTTGCCAACGCCCGGTACTCCCATCAATTTGGTCATCCCGTCGATTCCACCCTGGGCTCGTTTTCCATCACGGAACTGTCGGTCGGACTCCAGTACGCCCGCGATATGGCCTGTGGCACGGCCTTTTTGCGGGGTGCCTTTGAGGCGCAAAACTGGGCCGTCAACACTGACGGTTCGGACGAGGACATGGGGTTTGTCGGTTTCGGAGTTGCCCTCGGCTTCACCCGCTAGCCATCATGCGCTCGCACAACGGCCTGGCCCGTCGTGCGAGCGGCAACACCGCCCGCGGCAGGCGGGATGTTTATCCATTCCAGCACGAGCACCTGGGAGCGAAAGCGCCCGGGTGCTCGCTGGCTTTTGTCGACCCAAGAGCCACAGCGAATCGGAGCCAGCCTTTTTTCAGGCGCTATCGGGTGCGTCCAGGTCAAGGCTTTGCCTGACCCCGTCCGACCCCGCCATGGGGTCGCCAACGGATCCGCTTCGCGCTCCCGACCAAACGCTGGTCTTTCCTCCCCGGCCAACAATCTCTGTAAGGCGATGGAGATGGACCAGAGATCCCGCTTACAGCGCTTTCCAGATACGGTCCAAGCCGTCTTTAATCTCGCCAGCGGTTAACTTCAAACCACTCACTACGTTCTCGGCCGTTTCGCCCAGTGCATCCTTGACCGGCTCGTATTCGCCCAGCAACGAGTGCCATTTTTCTTCCAGCTGGTCCCATTCCTGCTTGGCTTCCTCCTTGCCCAGGTGAATTTTGACGGCGATTTCATCGCGCCGCTGCTTGAGCATAGATATCAGTTCCGCCAACGTACTCTCTTCGTGGGACATCGATATTCTCCTCTGACTTGACCAACAAACTATTCCGGTAAGGTTTCCACCATGCGATCCGCCGTCCCCAGTCGGCGCTGGACGGGAGGACACATTCCGACGACGGAAGGCTGGCTGCATATCATCAAGTATCCTACCTGTCCTGTCAAAAGCTTGTGTCCTGTCAAAAGCTTGCGCCCTTTCAAAAGCGCGACCACTCAGGACCAGAGTGGTCGGCCGGGCCAGGCCGCTGGGCGTTCTTCTTCAGGTTCGGCGGTCGCAGGTAGACCACCTGGCGGCTGGCCAATGTCACCCCCACCGCACCGGCCGCCGGTGTCTGCCGGTCGGTCGCGTAAAGGGGGCGACAGCCGTGCTCGGGCCACATGCCGCAGGAGGATCCGCTGCATCCGACATGGGCCCGCGGCTTGTCTGGCCGCCCCTTTTTTCGAACCGGCCCGGTTTGGGCCACCATGCCACCACCGGTGGTAGCAGGCGCTACGCTGCGCGGCGGTTCGCATCCCCAATGCAACTACCAAGAAAAGCTGCACGCTACCAACTCGGCTCCCTCTGGCCATCACGCCGGACGCGAGGGCAAATTTTTTCCAAACTTTGTCGCCAGCGACGGGAAGTCTTCGCCTGGCCAGAAAGAGGACGCGGTTTGACTTCACGCGTATGGATGATACGTTGAGGATCAAGGTGTGACGTCTGACGCGGCCAGTCCAAGGCTTGGCTGTCGCTGAGCAGACAACCTGTGAGTCATGCGGGCGAGGAGCGGCGAGGCAAAAGTCGCGTCGAGCAGTTCCGTCTGAAAAGCGCTGAGGGGACAGCAGACAAGAGAATCGACCAATGAGTGAAGGAGATCGAATATGGCGGTGACGCTGGGAAAATTGGTGGTCTGGTTGATCGTGGGCGGTTTCGTGGGGGCTGTGGTCGGGCGCCTGGCAACCCGCAGCAAGGAAGGTTACGGGCGGGTCGTCAATACGCTGCTGGGAATGGCCGGCGCCATTGTAGGAGGCGGGCTGTTCCAGATTTTCAAGATCGATCTGGGACTGGGCGAACTCAAGGTTACCTTCGAGGACCTGGTGGCCGCCTTCATTGGATCGGTCTTCTTGCTGGTCGTCTGCTGGGGTGTGCGGACCAAGAAGAAACTCCTGTTTTGGATCGGCACGGCCGGAATGACCATCCTGGTCGTGGTCGTCCTCGTGCGACTGTCGCGCTAACGTGTCGCGCTAAGACCGCGCTAAGATCACGCGCCGATCGCGCCGGCAGAAGGCATCTTGTCACACCCGCGGGCTGGAGACCCTTTACGGCGGGGTCCGCCAGCGGCCGGCACCCGTTGGGCCAGGCCGAGGAAAGTTCCAGCAATTCCCGCAGGTACTGCCCGCTTTGCTATCGCCACCAGTCAGCGCCCGTATCCCGCCTTGCCTGGCGACCCCAGGGACCCGGCACGAATTAAAGGAAGTGGTTTATGGAAAATAAGTTGCGCAGGTTTGCCCGACCCCGGCCCACGGCCTCGGCCAGCGGCGGGTCCACCCGGTCCATCGGCACGACCCCGGCATTTTCACCAGGCAGCAAAAAAATAACACTTTGGCTGGAATCTGTAATCGGCCGATAGGGGCAATAGCTGGTAATTGAGCCCGCGACAAAATCATCATGTCGCCGCTCGTGCCAGCACCCACGCTCTGGCCAGCGACCCGCCCATGGTCTGCTGTCGCACCCCGCACGGAGGCAGTGATGAATCCCGTCGACCCGGGCGGCCGCAATCCGCGCCGTCCCTTGAAAACCCCGCTGGTTTCTCACCACCGTTGGCGTCCCGCCGGCCACCGCGGTAGCGGCCGCCCTGCGGTGATCCTCTGCCTGGCGTCGCTGGGATTGTTCACCTCCGGCTGTGCCGGCGGCATGACGCAGTGGCTACACAACGGCTTGAAGGTTGGCCCCGATTACGGCCGGCCCGCCGCCGAGGTGGCGGACACCTGGATCGATTCGGCCGATCGGCGGCTGATCGGCGAATCGCCCGACACCAGCGCCTGGTGGACCGTCTTCAAGGACCCGGTGTTGGACAACCTGGTGCAGATGGCCTACGGGCAGAACCTGCCGCTGCGGATCGCGGCGTTGCGGGTGATGGAGGCCCGGGCCCAATACGGCATCGCCCGCGGCAACATCTTCCCTCAGCAGCAGCAGGTCTTTGGTGACTATTCCAAGACCCGGGTCAGTCGCAACACGGCCACCCCCGCGGTGGGCCCCCGGTCCTTCGACTTTTTGGACCTCGGCTTTGACGCGGCCTGGGAACTGGACATCTGGGGCCGTTACCGTCGCGCGATCGAATCGGCGGAGGCGAATCTGGATGCCAACATCGAAGGCTATGACGGCATCCTGGTTACACTGATCGGTGAGGTGGCGGCGACCTACGTGCAGATTCGCGCACTGGAAAAGCAGCTGGAATACACCAATCAGAATGTCGAAGTTCAAAAGGGCGCGCTGCAACTGGCCGAGGTCCGCTTCCGCAACGGGGCCACAACCGAACTGGACGTTCAACAGGCCAAAACCAACCTCGCTAATACCCGCTCGTTGGTACCCGCCCTGGAGGCCTCGCTGCGGCAAGCCCAAAACCGTCTGTGCGTCCTGCTGGGCATCCCGCCGCAAGATATCGAAGACCTGCTGAACGGCCGGCAACCGATTCCGACAGCGCCCCCGGCCGTGGCTGTGGGCATCCCCGCCGACCTGCTGCGGCAACGGCCGGACGTCCGTGAGGCAGAACGGCAAGTGGCAGCCGCCAGCGCCCAAATCGGCGTGGCCTACGCGGATCTCTTCCCGGCCTTTACCATCTTGGGCAGTATCCAGGTGGAATCGGCGAATTTGAGCAACCTGTTCACCGGCAACAGCCTGGCCGGCTCGATCGTCGCACCCGGCGTGCGGTGGAACATCCTCAACTACGGACGCATCCGGAACAACATTCGCGGGCAGGATGCCCGCTTCCAGCAAGCGGTCGTCGCTTACCAAGAGACCGTGCTGCGGGCCAACCAGGAAGTGGAGGACGCGCTGATCGGCTTCTTCAAGGCCCAGGAACGTTACAAAGAGGATCGAGACGCTGTCGACGCCGCTCGAAGATCCGTCGAACTGGCCCTCTTGCAATACCGCGACGGTGCGGTCGATTTTAACCGCGTGTTTACTCTGCAGAGCATCCTGGCCACCCAGGAGAACCAGCTGGCGGCCACGCAAGGTGACATTGCCGTCAACCTGATCAGAATCTACAAGGCGCTCGGCGGCGGATGGCAGATCCGCATCAGCGGACCGAACGATTCCATGCCCCAGCTCGAAGAAATACCCGACCAACCCCTGCCCGGTCAGCCCATCCCCAACCCGCCCTTCCCGGAAGAGCCGCTGATACCCCAGCCGATGGCGGACGCAGCGGCTCCGGAGGCGAGCGACATGACACGCGTGGAAATCCCCGTCAGCGGGGGCGGTCCCCCCCTGATGCCTGTCGCCTGGTGGCGGCCCGTAAGCCAGCCACTGCCCCTGCCAGCCGTTCCGCCCTAACAAGGACGCGTGATTGGGTTGTGGGCAGACAGCGTGGGTCAGGGTGACAGAATAAGACGAGGTGAGCCGCGAATGAGCGACGTGCCGCACGGCCCGTCGGAACGGCCTGGTTTCGGCCTCCCCCAAGGGCCGCCATGTAACGTGACTTGCCTGACCGGCCAGAACAAAGTAACTCCCGCAATTTTTTGGACATAGAAAGCGCCCCTCATGAAAAGAGACACTTGGTTCGCCATCTTCCTGTGCCTGCTGGTCTGCCAGACATCGCCAGGCTTCGGCCTAACTAAACTGGCCGCGCCCCCTTCGGCTTACGACTTCAGCTGCGGACCGCGCTGCAAGAGCAGGCGCTGTATGGACGACTATTGTCCCAAGCCGGCACCCCCGACACCCTGCTTGCCACGCTGCACGAGCTGTGACGATTACTGCGCCAAGCGTCCGCCGCAGATGCCGTGTGTGAAGAAGGGCTGCCTCTGCGACGACTACTGCGGCAAACGGCTGCCCACGGTCTCCTGCCAGCCCCGTGGCCGGTGGAAGTGCTCGCCACCCGTCCACCCTTTTGCCCCGTCTGCGTGCGGCGGTTGTACGACGTGCAACGCGGAATGACCCGCGGCTTGTAACGGATCGCCACGCACCTTTTGACCAGCTGCAGCGGCACGACGCAGGGCGGTCCTGAAGGGATGCGGGTCCCTGCGAACTTTCTGTTCTCGGCCCTGGCAGAGCCGGGCTGTTTGGATTGATCTTGCGAGGCAATTTCCAAACGCGCGGGCCGTTCCGCGGTCGATCTTCGCCCAAGGTCGAAGACAACATGCAGCCGGCGTGGCGGTTGCATTGGCGACTGCTTGTAGCGGTCAGCGATTCTGTGCGGCTTTTTAGCTGCGAAAGTGTGTGGATTTCGCCGGCCAGGCAGGGCCAGCAGCTGCTTGCTTGCCGCGTTCAATCTGGTAGCATGAATTGACGCTTTGGCTGCAGGATGGTTTTTCAAAGTCGACCGCCCGCATGACGCGATAAAAAAGGAGGCCACGAAGGCGCTGACCAGGAGGATACGGGCAACAACTTGACAGCCAATTCAAGACAGGATTTCGAGATGGAAAACCAAGCGAACGCCTCTTTTCAATTGAGCCACATGCGGCAAATTGTCCACGACTTGTTTCAACCAAACCCACTGTTTTATTGGGCAGACTTTCTGCTGACGGTCACGGTCGCGTACGGCTGCGCCGGCATCTACTTTCTATCGCCCCTGTTCTCGGCACAGCAGATCCTCTGTCTGTTCGTTGCCGGGTTTGCTCTGCATCGGCTGGCTAATTTTATCCACGAGATCGCACACCTGCATTCCAAGCGCTCCCTGCGCAGTTTTCGGGTCGCCTGGGACATCCTTGTGGGCATACCAACGCTGATGCCGTCCTATTTCTTTCACAACCACATGGCGCATCACAACGCGAACCATTTTGGCACCAGCAGCGACTGCGAATACATCCCTCTGGGGCGCGGCCCCTTGCGGAACATCGGCTTCTTCATGTGCGAGATTTTCCTGCAGCCCCTGTTTGTCGTGTTTCGCCATGCGGTGGTAGGCCCCATTTCCTTCCTGCACCCCAGGCTGCGGCAGTGGGTGCTGGAGAACTTTTCTTCCTTCGTCTTTGTCTGGCCCTGCCCGCGGAAGATTCCTACGAACGCCCCGCGTGCCGCTTGGGCCGCCATGGACATCGCATGCTGGCTGCGGGCCAGCGCGATCTTTGGCCTGGTAGTACTGGAGGTCAATCCGTGGTACCGCATCCCGCAACTTTACTTTTTGGCGATTTTCGCGCTCAGCCTCCACTACCTCCGCTCGTTAACCGCGCACCGTTACCTCAGCGACGGTAAGAAGATGAGCTTCGGCGACCAGCTGATGGATTCGATCGACATCACGGGAGGCCGCGTCCTGACAGAGTTGCTGTACCCGGTAGGGCTGCGGTACCACGCCTTGCACCACCTGTTTCCCTCCCTGCCCTACCACAACCTGGGGATTGCCAACCGGCGGCTGCTGGCCCAATTACCAGCCGATTCCCCCTACCGGCAGCTGGTCTATCCCAGCTTCTGGTCGGTGATTCGGGAGCTGATCCGTCATGCGCTCGAATCCCGCCAAACAGGGCAGCCCGCTGCGGAACTCCCTGTTCCGAGGCTGAGCGACTATCGGCCTCCGACCCCCAAAACCGCCTGGCTCCCTGCCGGCCCTGCCAGCCCTGCCGAACTACCGGCTGCGACCGGCTTCGACTAGAACCGGGGGAAACCGCCATCGTGAAACGGGACGACTTGACTGCCCCTTCCAATCCACCTCTGACCCACCTGGTGGACCGGCTGCGCTATTGGGCGCGTCACCAGCCTTCGGCAGTGGCTTTTTATTTTGTGGACGAGCGCGACCGGGAATCGCAGATTACCTACGCTCAGCTCGATCGCCAGGCGCGAGCGATCGCCATGCAGTTGAGCTCGCTGGAGCTGCAGGGCGAGCGTGCCCTGTTGTTGTATCCGCCTGGCCTCGACTTCGTGATGGCCTTTTTCGGCTGCCTCTATGCCGGCACCATCGCTGTGCCTGCCTACCCGCCACGCCGCAATCGCAACATGGCGCGGGTGGAAAGTATCTATGACGACGCGCAAGCAGCCATCGCGCTCAGCGTCCACCAAGTAATCCAGCGCTCGCAAGGGATCGTAGCCGAAGCGGGACAACTGCAAAAATGTCGCTGGCTGGCCACGGATCGCATCCCCGCAGAGATGGCCGACCGGTGGCAAATCCCGAACATTCAAAGCGACCATCTGGCCGTATTGCAATACACGTCCGGTTCCACCGGTTCGCCCAAAGGGGTGATGCTGACCCACAGCAACCTGATTCATAACTGCGTACTGATCACCAGCGGATTTCAAACCAGTAAAGACGAAGTCGGCTTGACCTGGCTGCCCACCTACCACGACATGGGACTTGTCGGCGGTGTCCTGAAACCGGCTTTTCTGGGTCGACCGAGCGTTTTTATGTCCCCCATGGCGTTCCTGCAGAAACCGATCCGCTGGCTGAGGGGGATCACGCGCTATCGCGTGACGATCAGTGGGGGCCCCAATTTTGCCTACGCCCTCTGCAATGAAAAGATTACAAAAGAACAGTGCGAGGGGCTGGACCTGAGCAGCTGGGGGGTGGCGTTTAACGGGGCCGAGCCGGTCCGTGCCGAAACGCTGGAAAACTTCACCCGCAAGTTCGCACCGTACGGTTTTCGAGCCGAAGCACATTATCCCTGCTATGGAATGGCAGAGACCACCTTGATCGTTACCGGGGGGGTCAAACGCGAACCGCCCACCCTGAAGACGTTTGACTCCAAGCTGCTGGAAGCACACCGTGCCGTGCCCAGCAAGCTTAACAATGAAAGCAGCAAACGGCTGGTCAGCTGTGGCCACGCTCTGTTTGACACCCAGATCGCGATCGTGGACCCCGATACCGGACACCGCTTGCCTGAAGACCATGTGGGCGAAATCTGGATCTCCAGNNNNACAATCCTGGGGAAACCGAACAGATTTTTCGGGCCCGCGTCAGCGGCAGTGATTCCACCAACTACCTGCGCACCGGGGACCTGGGGTTTTTAAACGGGGGCGAACTGTTTGTCACCGGGCGACTGAAAGATGTGATTATCGTCCGCGGCCGAAACCTTTATCCCCATGATATCGAAGCCACCGTCGAGGGCGCTCACCAAGTGCTGCGACGCGGTGGCGGCGTCGCTTTCTCGATCGATGAAGGGGGCGAAGAACGGTTGGTGGTCGCACATGAAATCGAACGGGAACATCGCCAGGCGAATATGCAGGAAGTGATCGATGCGGTCCGACAAGCCGTCGTCGAACAACATGAAGTACCCGCTTATGCCGTCCTGCTGCTGAGGACCGGAA
>WVZU01000015.1 GCA_011772275.1 Planctomycetales bacterium
TACCAGGTCCGTCTGCTGGAGCGCGGAACGGTTGCCGCCAACGTCCGCGCTTGGGGACATGTGAAAATGTTCAGCCCCTTCGGCATGAATCGTTCGCCGCTGGGATTGGCCGCCCTTGCCGCTCAGAATCCCCATTGGCGGCCGCCCGATGACGATGCTCTCTTGACAGGGCGGCAGTACGCACAGCAATACCTGGTGCCGCTAGCGCAGACGGACCTGTTGGCGGACTGCATCGAAGAGCAGGTGGAAGTGGTGGCGATCGGCCGAACGGGTCTCTTGAAGGGAGAACAGGTGGGGGACGCGCAACGTGCGGATGTGCCGTTTCGAGTGCTGGTCCGTCGCCCATCTGCTGGTGAACAGATCGTGACTGCGGACGTCGTTGTGGACGCCACCGGCACTTATGGCAATCATGGTTGGGTAGGGGAGGGGGGTATTCCGGCGGTGGGCGAAGCAGATGCCGCCGGACGCATCGCCTACGATTTGCCGGAGATCCTGGGTCGGCATCGCGAAGATTATGCCGGCCGTCACACGCTGCTGGTCGGTGCAGGTTACTCCGCTGCCACTTCCGCCCTGGCGCTGGCCGAACTGGCGGTTTTCGTGCCGGGGACACGCGTCACCTGGGTCACCCGGCGAGGCGGTAGGGGAGCAAATCAGGGTCCTTTGCCGCGGATCGCCGATGATCCTCTGGTCGAACGCGATCGGATTGCTTGTCAGGCGAACGCGCTGGCGACATCAGGACGCGACGACTTTTGTCACATCGCCGGCGTGGCAGTCGAGGGTCTCCAGCTGTGCGCGGGGGACGGCGGGCTGAACGTCCTGCTGGCAGGGGATGCTCCGGCGAAATCGCTGCACGTCGATCGCGTGCTTGCCCATGTCGGTTACTGTCCGGACACTCGGCTGTTTTCCCAGCTACAGGTTCATCTTTGTTACGCGACGGACGGACCGATCAAGCTGGCAGCCAGGCTGGGCAGCGGATCGGCCGATTGCCTGGACCAGATTAGCTGCGGGCCGGAATCGCTGGTGACCAGCGAACCCAATTTCTACGTGCTGGGCAGCAAGAGCTATGGCCGCAATTCGAAGTTTCTTATCTCGCGGGGACTGCAGCAAATTCGTGATCTGTTTACGATCCTTGGTGGCCGCCAGGATCTCGATTTATACGGCGGCATGCACCACTTGACGCCGAAAGGCGAAGCGCTGGTATGANNTCGCCGGCACGCGCTGCAATCTCTCCTGCCATCATTGTTTTATCCGTTGTCATCCCAAGAACGACTCGTTCGGATTCCTCACACTCGACGAGGTCCGCCGGCGACTGGCAGAGTCCGTGGCGTGGGGCGTCAAGGAATATTATTTCACTGGCGGCGAGCCTTTTTTGAATCCCGACCTGGTCCCCATGCTGGAAGCCACGTTAAAGTATGGGCCGGCGACCGTGTTGACCAACGGTACCGTCTGGAAACCTGCCTGGCTGCAGCGGTTGCAGGCGGCCGAGGCGGCCAGCCTCTACAGCCTCGAATTTCGCGTGTCGATAGACGGTTTTTCGCCGGAAACCAACGACCCGATACGTGGCGAGGGGACGTTTTGTCGAGCGTTGGAGGGGATCGTGAAGTTGGTCGAGCATGGTTTTTTGCCGATCATTACCGCGGCCCGCACGTGGCCGGAGGAACAAGAACCCCACGTGGTCGGGGAATTCGTACGCATGTTGCACGATGCCGGATACCGGCGACCGCGGCTGAAGATCCTGCCGCTGCTGCGGCTGGGTGCCGAAGAACAGCGGACCTGCGGCTACTTGGACAGCGAGCGGGTCACGCCGGAGATGATGGATGGCTACGACCGTTCGCAGTTGATCTGCGAGCACAGCCGGACGGTCACCGATCGCGGTGTGGCCGTCTGTCCGATCCTGATTGAATCGCACGACGCCCTGCTGGGCCAGTCGCTGGCCGAGGCCGCGAAACCGTACCCCCTGCAGCACGGCGCCTGTTTTACCTGTTACCAGTACGGCGCGATTTGCGCAAATCCCTCAGCCAGGTGAAGGACAAGCGGCGGATGGCCAGCGGCAAAGTCGGCAGGCGAACGAGGATCGATGCCGAACCATGGGGGTAGGGGGCATCGGCTAAGGTGCGGACCAGCGATTACCGGTTCGCGACCGCCGCAACGAAGAACCCGGATCGGCGAACCTGATGAACCGCATTGCGTGTTTGGGTGGTGTGTACAGTAACTACCTGGCGCTGGAAGCCGCCTTGTGCGACATTGCGCGGCGTGGGGTGGACGCGATTTATTGCCTGGGAGACCTGGGCGCTTTCGGCCCACACCCGGATCGCGTGTTCCCCTTGTTGCACGCCTACGGCGTGCAATGCCTTCAAGGCAATTACGACGATTCGGTGGGCAACGGCTTGGACGACTGTCAGTGCGGGTACACGGACCCGCGCGACAATCATTTTGCTCAGATCAGCTACGACTACACCTTGCAGAACACCTCGGTAGCAAATCGAGAATTTCTGCGCGGGTTGCCCAGGCGATTGGTGATCGAGCTGGGGGATCAGCGGGTCATGTTGTGCCACGGCAGTCCCCGGCGAACCAATGAATTTTTGTGGGAGTCGACGACGCCGACACATTTCCTGGAAAAGTTGACACGCGATTATGACGTCGACTGGATTTTGGCGACCCACACCGGGATCAAGTGGTACCGCCCCCTGGCCGGTGGCCGAGGTTTCGTCAACGTGGGTGTGCTGGGCCGGCCGGAGAACGACGGCACGACGCAAGTCTGGTTTACCATCCTGAACCATTCGAACTCCGGCACGGTTCCCCAGTTCGTGGCGGTGGATTACGACTATCGGCGCTTGGCGGACGAAATGGCCGCGGAGGGGCTGCCGCTGGAATTTCAGCAAACGATTCTCAGCGGCTGGTGGACAACCTGTCTGGAAGTTTTGCCCGCCAAGGAACGCCGTAAAGGACGGTTTTAGGAATTGGCAGTGCCTGCCGGACCAAGGCTTTGTACAATTATCCGGATCTGGGCTGGCGGGCGCCGCCGATGGGCTCAATTCGCATCTCGCTTCCCAAGGACGGATCGCATGATATCCCCCCGATTCCCTACAACAACCGCAGCCTGCCTTTTGCTTGGCCTTTCCGGCTTACTGCTGCTCACCCTCACCCCAGCGGACGCAGCGCCGCCCACCGCCCGGCAGCGCGACCCGGCTGGGGGGACCCAAGGAATCGAGCCGGCCGAACAGGCCGTGAACCAAAAGGCGGAAGCGCTGTTGGAACGGATCCACCAGCTGAACCGCAAGCCGATCGAAGGTGAGACTCGGGAAGAGCAGATTCGCGACTACAGCCGGAACCAGCGTGAGATTGTCAGGTTGGCGAGCCAGCTTTTTGCCGAAAGCGTCGAGGACCCGCGGGGTGGGTTGGACTACGCGGCAGTCGCGGTGCAAGCGACCGTCCGCGGTCTGCGGGAACTGCAGCAGCTGAGCGACCCGAATGCCAAAGCGGAACTGACCGCTTTCGTCAAGATGTTGGTTGCCGACAAACGCCCCACGATCTCCCAGTTTGCAAAAAGGCTGCAGCAGGAGCTCAAATATGATTTTGCACTGGATGCCCGTCGGGAGGAAGTCGAGTGGGTGGTGGGTGAATTGAAAAAAGATTTCGCCCAAGGCCAGATTTCGGACCAGGACGCGGCGCTGATTCTGCAGGTCCTGATGCTCCTCGAATACGCCCGCCATGCGGACTTGGCCAGGGACTTAAACCTTTTTTTTGCCGCGCGATTCGCCGAGAGTGAGAACCAGCAGATTGCCTCCTACAGCGAAAGGCTCCGCGCGACCGCAAAACGACTCGGTCTGCTCGGCAAGCCAATCGAGGTCAGCGGGACTTTCCTGGACGGTTCCCAGGTCGATTGGGATGCCTACCGCGGAAAAGTGGTGCTGCTGGACTACTGGGCGACCTGGTGCGAACCCTGCATCAACGAAATTCCGAATTTACGAAAGATTTACGAAATCTATCACGACCGCGGCTTCGAGGTGATCGGGATCAGTGTCGACGAGGATCGTGAAATGGTCGAAAAATTTGTGGCGGCAAACGCGTTGCCTTGGAAAACATTGTTCAGCGACGATCCCGCAGCCTTGGGATGGAACCACCCGATGGCCAAGCGGTACGGAGTCGGTAGTCTCCCGATCGTGATCCTGGTCGACAAGCAAGGAAAGGTCGTGTCGCTGGATGCCCGCGGCGAGGAACTGGGCCGGCTGCTGGCCGAACTGATCGGCCCGCCGGAATGAGGCGGAGAGCGGCGGCAACAAAAAGCCCGCTCACAGAAAAGCCGGCTAAGCAGAGGCTGGCCGACTGCCCGAGGTCAGCCAGGTTCGCAGTCCTTGCGGTGATAGCTGGTCCAGTCGATCCACAATCTGGTCTGCCTCGCGGTACT
>WVZU01000399.1:0-10234 GCA_011772275.1 Planctomycetales bacterium
TAATACGGGTCGTGCAATGGTGGTCCCCCGCAGCCCCAGCGCCGTTTCCTGGCTTTCCTCTGGTTCAAAACCTGTTGTGGCAGCTTTGTGTATGCTGCCATCGGCTGCGGGGTTCCCCTGGGGGATACTTGTCTAAATCAAAGCAGGATGCGTTTTTGTGTGCGAAGAGCGGTTGTCAAAGTTTGCTGAACGGGGCGGGTTTTCTCGCGGCTGTTCCTGTCCCCGCTCTGCCGCTCTACATTTCCACCTCCTGGCCTTCCAGGTGATAGATGGCTCGAATCGCACCGTCAAAATCCCGCCACTCGCGGATCGAGAAGATCCCGGTGACCGCGATGGGACGCACGCTGTAGCTGGTCGACTTGCCCGCTACCATCTCGACCATCACACAGTCGTACAGTGCGGCGCCGGGACCAAAACAGCATTCCATGTTATCGCGGACCAGCACGAACCTGGTGATCCCGTCCTTGACAAAGCTGGGCAGCATGTAGCCTCGAATCCGGATCTTGCGACCCGCGTAGCCTTCGATCTTTTCGGTCAACATCGATCGCTGGAACGGCTCGGTCTTCTCCATCTCGAATTTGATGTCATCAAAGGAAAGATCCAGCAAGCGGGTGGGTGTGCCTGGCGCCCGCGAAGTTTTTTTTACAACGGAAGGCGGCGTGCTGTCCGGCGCACCGTTTTGCCGGGGCGGCCGGGATCGATCGGCCGGCTGCTGGGCCGAAGCGCCCGGAGCGGCCGATTCCTGGCAGCCTGTCAACAGTCCGCTGGCGAGGAACAGGCCGATCAGGATTGCCGCGTGACTGGCAGAACGGCAGCTTTTCATCGCAATACGCAGTTGTCCAGGTAATAGAAGACCTTCCCGCCGGCATCGACGGCCTGAGCGGGTGTTTGTTGATCGAGGCGGAATGTTCCGGCCACCTTATGCAGTCCGCTGCTGAAGGTCAGACGCTGGGGATCCGTCAGCGTGACCTGCACGCGATCGGTCACCTTGGGGTTGCCGCCAAAACAACAATCTCCTTTGTCGCGGACCAGCAGAAATGTCTTGATGCCGCGCCGCTGCGTGCCTGGGAAAACGTAGCCTTTGATGAAGACTTTTTCTCCATCCAGCTCCTTGGCCAGCGGCGGTACCACTTGGCCTGGCTGGCCCTCATCGGGCTGAAGTTGCGCGTAGGAGACGCGCTGGAAGCCTTCCGGTACTTCGGTCACGTAAACGTAAACACCCAGTGCCGTGCTGGCGGCCAGCAGAACCGACGACAAGCTCAACCCGGCCAGAGCGATCTGTCGGCCCGCCAGTTCGTGGGGCCGCTGCCGGATCTGAGCCAGCGCGAAGAGGCCCGTCATAATGCCCAGCATCGGCAGCAAAAACAAAAACGGGCTCAAAAAACTTAATACCGACAACAGGCCGAAAAACAAACTCGTCACGGCCGCCACGCAGGTGGCGCGATACTCGTCGTACGTCGGTTCGACTGTCCCCTGGGGGCCCAAATCCATATCCGTTTTCATAGCGTGGTTCTAAATAAGGGGGTTTGGCGGCGTCCGTCACCGGTGGCGGACGGGTTGACGCGGCCGGGTCCGCGTTTAGTGGTGTTCTGTCGGCAGCGGTTCGCGGGGCCGACGCAGGATCAGCCACATCAGGCCGAACAACACGGCGGCCGCCAACAGGGGTATCACGACGATCCAGACTATCAACACCCAGATCTGCTGATCGGTATTGCCTGCTACTTTCTCTTGCGGTGGCTGGGCCACCGGGGGCGGGGGCTGGTCCGCGGCCTGGTCCGGCTGCCGCGGGACCTTTTCGCTCGCTTCTTCCCAGGTCGCTTTGCCGGCCTCGGCCGGCTCGACGGTCTCTGCGTCCCCGGTCGGGGAACCTTCGCCCCTTTCCGCCGCTGCCGGGTCTGCTTGCGAAGCGGCGCCTCCCCCGGCAGGGAACGGGAACAGCGAGGAGGCTCGCTGTACCGCCCCAGGATCGATTTTCGATAATTCCTCGATGTGATCCTTGGCCTCCGGCAGCGGGCAAGCTCGCAAGTAATTGATGACCGGGACCCGCACCCAGCTGCTCTCCTCGTCCGCCTCCTGGAACAATTCGACAAGCCGCGGCATCGATTCCCAGTCTTCCCACCGTGCCAGATCGCGAATCACCAGGTCGGCCAGCTGTGGCCGGTCCAGCATGATCCGCAGCGACTGCAGAATGCGGCCGCGATCAATCACGCCACCCTGCTCGCCCAAAAAACGCAACGCCATGATGGCCCCGTAGGTATGCACGTATTCCGGATCCCACATCACCCCGCCGCGCAAGAAGTGATCTTCGATCAGTGGCAACCCGGCGGCGCCGGTCAATGTCAGGTAGCAGGAGGCCATCGAGGAAAGCGCCGCCAGCTGGTCCCGATCGCCCGAAGTCAAGATTTCCTCCAGCATCTGGATGTCTTCCGGCTGGCCGCAGACACTGAGCATCGTGAAGTACAGCGAACGCATGTGGCTGGGGGCCTTGGGGTTCTTGATCCAGCCAATCAGCCGATCGTGATCGATATCGTCCTTGATGGCCTTGACCGCATCGTAATCGGCACGAGCGAACTCGTCGTAGGCGTCGGCCTGCAGGATTTCTTCCGAATCGTCCAGGTAATCTTCGAAAAACCGCAGGCGATCGGCTGGGTCGTCCGGCAAGCTCAAAATGTCCTCCACGTATTTTTGAGCCCGTTCGGACAAGGCCAAAGGAGGAGCCCATTGGGGCGCGTCGGGCTCGACACCCCGCAGGAGGAAGAGGGTGCCCAGCGGCTCGCTGCCAGTATAAAGGGCGACGACCATTTGGTCCGTGTCCAGATGTTGGGAGCCCTTGTAGACTTTCTTGATCCGAAACGTGGCCTTGTACGACTCGATCAGTTCGGCACTGGGCAATTCGTCCTTTGCCACGTCCGAAAATTCAGGCCGCTCGACCAGCTCGGCCAGGGCAGCAATATCCGACGCCGCAATATCCTGGGTAAAGGTCGTCTTTACGGGTCGGCAGAAGGGACAGCCGTGCACGGCGCGGGTCAGCGTGGAGAGGGAGAGCAGGAGAGCGGTTAGCCACACGAATGTCGAAATGCATCGGACAGACTTCATAAAGCTTTTCCTCTCGGCTGGTCCAAACCGACTGCGGCGGTCTCCAAAAAACTGCCGTACGGGTTCCGGCGAGCCAGATGTGAGATCTTTTTGTTTCGCTGAACCTGTCCTCGAACGGCCGCGCTGTTTGTGCCCGCTTCGGCTAGGGCCGGGACTCGAGCGCGGTTCCTCTTCCGCCAGTTCATGATACCACGAATGGCCCCCCCCTGGCGATGTGGGCCGCCGTCAGGGAGCGACACTTAGCGCCCTGGCCACGTCGGTGCGGTAAGCGGTCAGGGCCGGCAGGTAGCCCGCCAGCGTGGCCAATAGGATTAATGCGGGAATTAAAATCAGCTCGGCCAGATCGAACTGAAAGGCATGAATTGTGACACCGGTCAGGTNNGCAGGACACCCGCCGCGCCGCCCAAGAGGGAAAGCAGAATCGATTCCAACAATACGACGATCATCACTGTCGATCTTCCCGCGCCCAGAGCGCGCATCACGCCAATCTCACGGCTGCGGTCGTTCATGGAATTGTAAATGCTGACCATTACGCTGACCCCGGCAACCACAATCACCAGGATGGCCAGCACCAGCAGGATGGATCGGACGTAGCCGACCAGGCCTTCGAACAGCTGAGCCACTTCGCGGGCGGGAAAGACCGCTTGGGCCATGCGACCCTTGTTGATTTGCTTGGATAATCGCAGCCCATAGGCGTCATCGGCCAGTAGCAGGAGGATCGCGGTCACCTCGCGCTGTGCCTCGGGCAAAGGCGTGATTCCCGCTGGGGCTTGCTGCGGCGGCGCTGCCTGTTCGGTCTTTTGGACAGCCAGCTGCGACAGATCCTTTTCACCCGCCGGCAGGGGCCCGTCCTGCGGGTCCTCAGCCTGACCGGCGCCAGCCGGGGGGTCCATAACCAGGGCGTGGCCCCCGATCAAATAAAAGCCCTCCATGTTGACGAAGACGGCGCGATCGTTGGGCGTCCCGGTGGGCTCCAGGATACCCATCACTTCGAACAAGTCTTCCTCGTGAACGTGAGCATCCTCGTCGTCGGCCAGGCCGTGGGTGATCGGAAAGCGATCGCCCAGCTTGAGCCCCGTGCGGCGCGCTGCGAAAGCGCCGATCACGGCCCCGTTGAATTCATGCTGCTGAAAATTCCTCCCTACGGCAAATTGGTACATTTTGGGCGTGCCGTCGTCCTCCGCGCCGTAGCTAATCTTGTCAAACAAGTCGGGCGTCGTCCCGACCACGCGAAATTCGTAGTAGCTGTCGCCCAGGCAGTAGGGAACTGCGACTTTCACTGCTGCGGCGTACTTACCGCGGACCGTATTGCCCCGCGCGTCTCGATACTCGGTAAACTGCTTGTAGAAATCCCACGGCAGGTTTTCAATCGGCTGGCTCAGATGAAACACCGTGTTCATGACCAGTTGCAGTTTGCCACCCCGCGCGCCGACGATCAGATGATAACCCTGAGCCGCTTCCCCGAAGGATCGGGATATCACGCTATGGATCACCAGCACGACCACGACCAGGGCAACGCCCAGGGCCATCGATAATCCCGTCAGCCACGAAGATAAAGCGCGCTGTCGAAGGCTACGCCAGGCGATTTTCCAAAGACTCATGTGGCTGGTAACTTGTGGGTTAAGGATTCCAGGTCATGCGATGCTCAGGCGGCTGTCATCTGCCGCGGAACGCGAACGTACCGTCCCGAAATTTTATCCATCGTTTGGCTGCCGTCTCAAAACGGTCTTTTCTTACCGCCCGCTTTGTGGTGCGGGCCTTACCCCGCCACCCTCCTTCCGGATCCCTCACTCGGCAGCCGACCCCGCAACGCTCTTCCCCGCCCGGTTCATTTCTTCCAGGTTTTCTACGCGGTCGAACTGGCTGGAGACTGCCGGGTCGTGGGTGACGATAATCAGAGCCACGTTTTCCTCGCGGCAGGTGTCGCGCAACAGGTCGACGATTTGCTGTTGATGAGCGGCTCCGATGTTGGCCGTCGGTTCGTCGGCCAGCATCAGCGAGGGGCGGTTGGCCAGGGCCCGCGCCACGGCCACCCGTTGCTGCTCGCCCACCGAAAGCTGATTTGGCTTGTGGCTGGCCCGATGGTCGACGTCCACGCGCTCCAGCAACTTTCTCGCTCGAGCACGATCCGACGCGCCGCGAGAAAAGGTCATCCCCAGCAGGACGTTTTCCAGTGCGCTGAAGGCTGGCAACAGGTTGAATGTTTGGAAAACGTAACCAATCCGCTCGGCACGAAACCGGTCCCGACCCGCCTCCGGCAGCCGAGTGATATCCAGCCCGTCGATCTCCACCGATCCCGCATCCGGATTGCTGATCCCGGCAATAATGTGCAACAAAGTCGTCTTCCCACTGCCGCTGCTGCCCAGCAGGACCATCTGCTGACCAGTGGGAACTTCAAACTGCGGAATGTCCAGAATCGGCAGCGTGGAACCGTCAGGTTCGCGAAACGATTTGCGAATATTTGTCAGCAACAGCATGGAATGAATGTAACACCTTACAGGCGCTGAGCAAGAGCAAAACCACCTGGCACGGAAGGAGCCCACTATGGTGCATACGCCCGGCGGCGGGGGTTGGTTCGTTGCCCCCTTGCCGCTTGACCGGCCGGCGGGGGGTGGCCGGCCACCAGGCCGGCCAGTTTGCGCCCGGTGCTGTTCAGCGGGTAGCTTGGCAACTGCTTCGGCCACAGCCACTTCTGCGGGGAGATGTGTGGCTGGCTGGCGGCGTTCTCCACGTATGCCGCTTCGAAGCACTCCAGCGTAATGCGAAATCGAGTGACCCCGTGCTTGATGGTTTTCAGATGCCGATGTTCGGCCGCTATCACACCGGTCAGCCGGTGCACCTTGCGGGTCAGCTCGCCCGCCAGCGCCGCTGGATCCCCCGCACTCAACGGTACACGGGGAAAATCCCACAGCCCCGACCAACGCTCGTCCGGCCCACAGCGGCGCAACAGGACGCGCCCCCTGCGGCGGATGATGACCGCCGCCTCACGAATCTCTTCGTAAGCCGTTTTCCTGGCAGCTTTAGGGATCTGGTCTTGCAGGCCGTGGGCGGCCGAGCCACACCAGGTGCGTACGGGACAAGCATTGCAAGCCGGCGCCCGCGGTTTGCACACCAGGGATCCCAGTTCCATCAAGGCCTGATTGAACCGCCCCACGTCCTTCCGCGGTAGCAATGCCGCAGCCAAAGCCCACAGCGTGCGCTGCCCTGCCGCTGACCCGACATCGCCCCGGTAGGCCAGCAGCCGAGCCAGCAGGCGGGTGGTGTTCGCCTCCAGGATCGGTTCGCGGGCGTCAAACGCGATCGACAGGATCGCACCCGCCGTATAGGGGCCGATACCAGGCAACGTCCGCAACCGGTCAGGTTCGCGAGGAAGCTGGCCCCCAAATTCCGCAACAACCTGCTGGGCAGCTCGGTGCAGCTGCCGTGCCCGACGGTAATAGCCCAACCCCTCCCAGTGCCGCAGCACGTCCTGTTCATCGGCCGCCGCCAGGCTGGCGATGTTGGGAAACGAGCGGATAAACCGTTGGAAGTAGGGCCGGACCGTGCTGACCTGGGTCTGTTGCAACATGATCTCGCTGATCCAGACTTGGTAGGGCTCGCGCGAGCGGCGCCAAGGCAAATCACGAGCCTGCCGCTTGTACCAGGCCCGCAGCCGCCTGCGAAAATTGCTTCGCCAGCGTGTGTCCGTCAAAGAAGAAACAGACATGCGGAATCTGGCGCGTTGAGGTGGTCAAGCGGGGGAAAGGTTCATGACCGGGATTCTAGCGCGCCGCTTGCGCGTCGACAAGCAGCAGCATGGAGGCCGTGCCCTTTACAGGCTGGCCGGTTACCTCTTCAATGGTCATGCTATCGCCACCTCCTTCTCCGGGCTTTCGCCGCCAGGCGATGGGTGTGCGCGGTTGCCTGCTCTTGAATCCCGCCAGGAAATGCCGACCTGTGGCCAAAAAAGGGCGTAAACCGAAACCGGCTGCCCGCCGGTCCGCGACAGAGGTCCGCGTCCGCCAGGTCCCGGCCGAAAACGAGTGGGAACTGCTGCACCCGCGGTGCGCGTTGGAGCGGACGGATGACATCCAAGAAGTGGAAACGATCCTGGCCGCCGACGAGAACGAGGTCGCCATGGACGAACTGCGGTGGCTGCTTTCCGGCTGCAGCGATTTCATCCAGGCACATCGGATGCTGGGGGAATTGGCCCTGGCGGCCGGCGACCTGTCGCTGGCCCGCGGACATTTTGGCTTTGCCTTTCATGCCGGGGCCAAAGCGTGGAAAAAAGCAGGCAAGCCGTCGCCCCTGCCCTACCGGCGACAAGCGAATCGCGATTTTTTCGAATCGGGGAAAGGATTGGTGCACTGCCTGCAGCAAGCCAAGAAACGCCAGATGGTCCAGGAAGTGGTGGAGGTGATGCTGGCCTGCGACCCGACCGATCCCCTGGCAGTTCGCCGGCTGGTCCAGACTTGATGCGAAGGCGACCGCCAGGCAACCGCGATTCACGGCCCGGCCGAGTCGCAATTTCCCACACCCCCCAGGAACCTCTCCCTGGCGGGCTTGGCAAGCTACTGTCAAAAAAACCGATCAGCACAAAAGGTCGCCAAGCCCCTCCAGGCACTCCCCCCCGCCTTTCGGGGGCGGGTGACGTCATCGCCCGCCGACCAGGCCAGCGGCCGCCTGAAGGTGGAACGACCGGCGGTTCGGCTTAGCGGAGACGCCCGGCGAACCGCAGACAGGCCCTCTCTGGCGACCGTCCCCTGACTGCGGGTGACGGTCCTTTTCACGACCGGTTCGGTGCGGCGGGCCGCCCATTGGCCGGGGGCGCCAGTTCTTCCACGGGCTCGGGTGGGGGGAGGGAAACCGGGCGGCTCGGACCCAGCCGGATTTGCCAGCCACCGCCCAAGGCCTTGTAGACACGGATCAGGCTGATTGCGATATCGCCCTGGGTATTGGCCAGGTTGTCCTGCTGAATGACCAACGACTCCTGCAGGGAAAAAACGCGGTTGAAGTCGACGGCCCCGTCACGATATTGGGTCAAAGCCAGCTCGACCGACCGCTCTGTCGCCCGCACCGCTCGCTGCAACGCCGCAAACCGCTGGCGGGCCCGCAGGAACTCGATCAACGCGTCCTCCACCTCCTGGTTGGCCAGCAAGACGGCATTCTCGTAGTTGACCACGGCCTGTTGGAAGAGGGCGTCCTGCACGCGAATGTTGTTACGGATCCGGCCGTAGTTGAGGATGTTCCAACGAATTCCGGGGCCGGTAAGAAAACCGGCCACGCTGCTGCCCTGGAACAAGTCACGCAAGTCGGCCGACTGGACGGTAAGACTGCCCACGATGTTGAAGGCGGGATACAAATCGGCCACCGCCACACCGATGCGGGCGCTTTGCGCCGCCACCTCACGCTCGGCCCGCCGCACATCCGGCCGACGCCGCAAGAGTTCGGCCGGAATCCCCACGACAACTTCCGCCGGAGCCTCGGGAATCGGGGCCTGGTCGCCTAACAGATTCGCCAGATCGCGGGGCGGCATCCCCAGCAGGATGCAGAGGCGGTTGGCAGCCTGACGCCGCCGAGCGTCCAGGGCCGGTAAGGCCGCCTCCGTGTTCGCCAGCGTGGAACGCGCCTGCTGGACGTCCAGCTCTGTGGTCGCCCCGTTCTCAAATCGGACCTCGGCCAGTTCCAACGATCCCTGCTGGATTTCGATGTTTTGCTGAGCAAACTTCAGACGCGTCTCGAACGTGCGATACTCCACATACGTCGCCGCCACGTCGCCAATCAACGTGACCAGCACACTGTCATAGTCCTCAACCGTCGCATTCAGACTGGCATCGGCCGCCTCGATGTTCCGGCGAAAACGCCCCCAGATGTCCAGCTCCCAGGCCGCGTCAAATCCCACGTTCCACAAATTGGTCGTCCGGGGAATGCCAATGTTGCCCAAGTCGGGAGGAAGGTCTGTAAAACGACGGCTGGTGGAGGTGGTGCGACTGATCTGCGAACGCTGGTATTCGCCAATCGCCTGTTGCTGCTGGGGAAAAAGACTGCCGCGGGCCACGCCCAATTGAGCCCGTGATTCCATGACCCGCAAGGCCGCTACCCGCAGCGGCAGGTTCTGCTGATAAGCCAGCTGGACCAGCATGTCCAGCGTGGGATCGTTCAGTGCCGTCCACCAGTGGCTGTGATCGACCGACCGGCTGACCACGTGGGGATCCTGAGCGTCGATCCACTGGTCGGCCACGTGGGCCGCTGGCCGCTGGTAGTTGGGGCCGACCTTTAGGCCGTTCCGGAACCATTCCGCCAGGCTGGTGCCACCCAGTTGAGCACATCCCGAGAGGGCCGCCAGGCTGCACACTAGGGCCAGCCGGCAGAAGGAGAGGCCGCCGCCGGGGGGTCGAGCGGAGTGAAAAGACCACTTCCAAGGGGCCATCAGGACCAACTTCCGTGTCGAGAGGGGAGAGGCAACGTCCCATTCCCTGGGACTCGCTAATTGCCGATATCCGTGCTATCGGCACCGTCCCTCCCGTAGCTGCTCCCCGGCGTTTCCCGTGCCGTTAATCGGGCCCTTCGGTATCTCTTCGGCGGCCAGCACGACCGGTACAGGCCGCAGAAGCCAAACCGCCAGCCAGGCGTCCCCGCCGCGGCAGGCACCCCCCTGCGGCAGTTTATCGGGACCAGGGGGGCAGGCAGCCAGAGAGCCAGCTGGGCGGCCGGCTGCCGTTGCGGGGTCGCCGGCCGGCAGGTGGCCTTCACCTTGACCTCCAGCTTGGCGAGGCGATCGCGTTCGTTCTGCACCTGCTGCGCGACGCGTTCGACCAGGGCCCGGTATTGTTCCAGACCTTGGCGGACTTCCTTGAGTCCTGCGACCGCCGAGTCGTATTCCAGTTGCATCTGCGCGATGGGATCCATCGTCAAGAAGTAATGGGCAATCTTGTTCATTTGCGCTCGCAGCGCGTTCCACAGTTTGCCCACGATCATGGGAGGTTTCTCCTATGCGAGAACTCGGCCCCCACGCATCAGGCCAGAAGACGTATCAGATAACACTTCGTTCTATGAAAGCGGTGCGAGGGTGTCGATCGGCCGACCCACGGCAGGGGCTGCCTGGTGGCGGAAAACAATCGGATCAGGCCCAGGGTGCTCGTCCAGGGCAGCCGCGGCC
>WVZU01000399.1:10267-16339 GCA_011772275.1 Planctomycetales bacterium
GCCGCGAGCTGCTGTTCGTGCCGAATAGCACTCGGCAGATCGGCTGGTCGGGAATCTGGGTTCCTGGTCGCCGCGGCAGGTTCTGGTCGGCCAGCAGGCTTGATAAAATAATGGTTGACTGGGGCCGCCGTACGAGTTGGATTTGCATGGACCTGTAGTGCATCGTTCTGCGGGACAACGTGAACTTTTGCTGGACGTGGTGCTGCGTAACCGTTTCCTGGTGCTGCTGGCCGCCCTGGTGCTGATTTTTCTTGTGGCCCCTTTTGTGGAAATTCTGCGGTTGGGGCCCTTCTTGACCAGGCTCCTGCTGACGGGCGTCTTCATTGGCCTGCTGTTGTCGGCCGTGTTCGCCCTGGATCCCAGCCGACGTTCACGACGGGTCGCCCTCTGCCTGCTGGCCCCGGCGTTGATCTTTGAGGCGACCACGATCTGGTCGACCAGCAAATACCTCGTGCTGACCGAATATTTCTTCAGCGCCCTGTTTCTGGCCTACATGATCGTGATGATCTTGAAGGTGATTTTCGAACAAAAATACGTCACCGCGAACATGATTTACGCAGCCCTCTGCGCCTATTTTCTGCTGGGCATGTTCTGGTCCGCGATCTATTCGACGATCTGGGTTCTCGATGAATCTGCTTTCCGACACCCCCCGGCGACGGAACCTGGTGTCACGCAGTTTTTGGTGGGCACCACGATCTCGGCCGTATCGCTGTATTACAGTTTTGTCACGATGACCACGCTTGGTTACGGGGACGTGGTCCCCCTCAGTTCTGCAGCTCGCTCGCTTTCCAGCTTGCAAGCGGTTGTGGGACAACTGTATCTGGCCGTCCTGGTCGCTCGACTGGTCGGCCTGCACATTGCCCATGCCCGCCGCGATTGAGTGTGTGAACAGGGAGCTAAACCGGGGAGAGACGGAAGCAGGCCGCCGGGGGCAGCCAGATTTTTTGGCGGCTTCTGTCTGCCTGCCGTTTCGATTAAAACTAAATCATTCCATCGTATTTTGCTCGACCGGGGCCTGGCTCTGTTCCGTCACAAGAAATTTGATGATACCAAAAAAAAGCGGAACAAATCACAAATGAGGTGTCTCAACCCCGTGATTACCCCACGCGTTGCCGGTTTTTGGTGAGCCAAATTGTGGAGCGTCATGTAGATACGCAAGTTCAATGGAACCTTTCCCCAGCTAAGGGTGAATTTTGATGATGACTCGTGGACTTTGCGTCCTGGCGGCGGCTTGTCTGATGAGCGCCAGCGGCTGCCAGCAGCCGAACCAGTATCAGCCCCCGCCCCCACCACCGGTGAAGGTAGCTCGGCCGATTCAAAAGACGGTGAAACTCTATCTGGTGGAAAATGGGCAGACCGAACCGGTCGACAAGGCGGACGTGCGAGCCCGTCTGCAGGGATTTCTGGAAGAGATTCGTTTTCAGGAGGGACAGAAGGTCGAGGTGGGCCAGGTGCTTTATGTCATCGAGCAGCGTGAGTACCGCGCCGCCCGTGACTCGGCCAAGGCGGACCTGCAGATAGCGGGAGTGGCCGTGGAGCGGGCACGTCTGGAATTTGAGCGTCAAGATTCGCTGCTGAAGGAAAACGCAACTTCCAAGAGCAAGTGGGAGCAGGCCCGAGCCGAGCGTGACGGGGCGGAGGCCGCCCGCGACAAGGCCCAGGCCTTGCTCGACCGCGCCGAACTCAACTTGGAATACACCGAGGTCAAGGCAAACATCGCGGGCAATATTTCCGAAACCTTTGTCAAGCAAGGGAACCTGGTGGAAGACGGCACGTTGCTCGCCACCATTACCCAATACGACCCCATCTGGGCCAAGTTCAACATCAGCGAACGCTATGTCAACGAATTTCAAAGGCAATCGCCAGGCCGCCGGCAAAGGCCGGAAATCGACCTGCGGCACATTGCGGCCGAATTGCAAAGGGACGGCGATCAGGGGTATCCCTTCAAAGGAAACCTGACGTATGTCGACATGCAGGGCATCGATCCGGGTACCGGAACCTTGATGATCAAGGCGGAATTTTCCAATCCCCAGAAAGTGATCCTGCCCGGCAATTCCGTCCGGGTGCGTGTGGAGGTCGGCGAAAAAGAAGACGCCCTGCTGATTCCCGAACGGGCCGTGGGGGCAGATCAGGTGGGTCGATATGGCTACGTTCTGGCGGCTGACGGGAAGGTCCAGCGTCGGAACTTTGTGCTGGGGCCGAAATACGGAAGCCTGGTTGTCGTCGATCAAGGATTGAAAGACGACGACATGGTGGTGATCGACGGACTGCAGCGCGTCCGGGACGGATCGCCGGTGACGCCCTCCACCATCGACCTCTCCGCGGAAGAGAAGTCGCTCGAAATTGCCGTGCACCAAGACCCCCAGCCGGCTGAGAACGCAGGGCCGGATCCCGGCGACGAACCCCGCGTTTCCCCTTGAATATGCTCTCACGATTCTTCATCAACCGCCCGATTTTCGCCTCGGTGATCTCGATCGTGATCGTGATCGCCGGGGCCGTATCGCAGACGGCCTTGCCCGTCTCGAAATTTCCGGAAATCACCCCGCCTACCGTGGAGGTCACGGCGGCGTATCCCGGCGCCAATGCCAAGGTCGTGGCGGACACCGTCGCCGCGCCGATCGAACAGGAGGTCAACGGCGTCGAGGACATGATCTACATGTCTTCCGTCAGCGCCGACGACGGCTCCTACACGCTGACCGTGACGTTCGAAATTGGCGTCGATATGGACATGGCCACCGTTCTGGTCCAGAACCGTGTGGCCATCGCCAATCCCAAGCTGCCGGAAGATGTCCGCCGCCAGGGTATTACCACCAGAAAGAAATCGACGCAAATCGTCCAGTTCATTACGCTCACCTCGGATGACCCGGCCCATGACGCGCTGTTTTTAAGCAACTATGCCACGATCAACGTGAAGGATGAATTGAGCCGCATTAAAGGGGTGGGGTCGGTGACCATCTTTGGCGCGGCCGATTACAGCATGCGCGTCTGGCTGGACCCGAACAAGCTGGACCAGCGCCAGTTGACGACCCAGGACGTTGTGCGTGCGATCCAGGAGCAAAACGTGCAGGTCGCCGCCGGTCGGATTGGCGAGCAACCGGCGCCGCTGGGTACCGAGTTTCAGTTGGTGGTCAATACGCTGGGACGCCTGGAGACAGAAGAACAGTTTGCCGACATTGTCGTCAAGTCGGACGGCACACGCATGACGCGCGTGCGAGATGTTGTGGTCGATACTTTTTACGACTCGGATACGGGAGAGTCCGTAAAAGGTGTCGAGACGGGCGGCAAGGATTACAACCGGGCCTCGGCCTTCGGTTCGCAAGGACGGGAAACGAAAGCCTGCGCCACGATTTCGATTTACCAGCTGCCCGGCGCTAACGCTCTGGATCTGGCAGATAAAATCACCGCCAAAATGGAAGAGTTGAAAAACGATTTTCCGTCAGGGATGCGCTACGACATCCCCTTCGATACGACCACCTTTGTCCGCGCATCGATTGCCGAAGTCTACCAGACGCTGTTCATTGCGGTCCTGCTGGTGGTGGTCGTGATCTTCGTCTTTCTGCAGGATTGGCGAGCGACGATTGTGCCTTGCGCGGCGATTCCCGTGTCGCTGGTCGGCACGTTTGCCATGATGGCCGGCTTTGGGTTCTCGATCAATATGCTGACACTGTTCGGCATTATTCTGGCCATCGGGATCGTGGTGGATGACGCCATCGTGGTCGTGGAGAACACCACCCGCCACCTCGACGCCGGGCTGAACTCAAAGCAAGCCGCCATCAAGGCCATGGAAGAGATCACCGGGCCGGTGGTCGCGACGACCCTCGTCCTGCTGGCCGTGTTCGTGCCCACGGCGTTCATGGGCGGCATTACCGGGCAAATGTTCCGTCAGTTCGCTTTGACGATTTCAGGCGCCGTGGTTATCAGTACCGTCAATGCGCTTTCCTTGAGCCCCGCATTGTGTGCCCTCTTGCTGCGGCCCAAGCAGCAGCATCCGTCGCAGGCCGATCAGCCGGTGCCGAATTTTATCATGATGTTCGTCTTCGCCTTCCTGGCGGTGTGGCTGCTGTTTCCCTCCGCCTTGCCCCTGGTCGGCTGGCTGACCGGTGCGGACGACCCCGCTCAAAGTGGTCCCCTCCTGCTGCTGGGACTGCGGCTGGCCCTGCTGCTGGCCGGCGGGGTTGTGGGCTGGCTGTTGAGCCCCCTTTTGAACGGCCTGCTGGGCGTCTTCTTTGGCGGGTTCAATCGGCTGTTTGACGTCTCCACCAAGGGGTACACCCTGGTCATCCAAGGGATGGTCCGCCGCGTGCTGGTCGTGTTGGTCGTCTTCGGCGGACTGGTAACGCTGACCGGCTGGAGCTTCACCCGCCTGCCCACCGGCTTCCTCCCCACCGAGGACCAGGGTTACTGCTTTGTGAACGTGCAGCTGCCCGACGCGGCTTCGCTGCAGCGGACCAACGCCGTGATGGACGAACTGGACGAGATCATCCGCCAGACGCCGGGGGTCGCAGATTGGGTCTCCATTTCCGGTTTTTCGTTGCTCAGCGGCAATAACGGGTCCAACCTGGGGCTGGTGGCGGTCGTGTACAAGCCGTGGGAGGAACGTACCGCAATCGAACAAAGCCAGGAAGGCATTCTGGCTCACCTCCGCAGCGAATTTGCCCAGGTGGAAAAGGCCATCTGTTTTGCCTTCGTGCCCCCCTCCATTGACGGATTGGGAAATGCCGGCGGCTTTCAAATGCAGCTGCAGGACCGGCGCAAAATCGGCTTGGAGGAGATGCAGCGGGCCACCGAAGAATTGATCGCCGACGCCGGTGCCCAATCCGGCCTGGCAGCCTTGAACACAACGTTCCGCGCCAGCGTGCCGCAGCTGTTCGTCGATATCGACCGTACCAAGGTGATGGAAAAGGGGGTTCCCTTACAGACCGTCTTCAATACCTTGCAAGCCTACCTGGGATCGGCGTACGTCAATGATTTCAATAAGTTCGACCGCACCTGGCAGGTCCGTGCCCAGGCAGGACAACAGTACCGCTCCCAGCCCGAGGATATCTTGAACCTCAAAGTTCGCAACCATGCTGGTGACATGCTGCCGCTGGGTACCCTGGTCGACGTCCAGGAGGCGTTCGGCGCGCAGGCCATCCAGCGCTACAACCTCTATCCCAGCGCCCAAGTCAACGGCGAGCCCGCGCCCGGATACAGTTCTGGCCAGGCCATGGGATTGATGGAACAGATCGCCAGGTCCAAGAACCTGGCCTTCGAATGGACGGGCATGTCGTACCAGGAGCAGCAGTTGCGCGACGCGACTCAGCTGACGCAAAATTCGGCTTTTATCCTCACGCTCTCGGTGGTGTTCGTATTCCTGGTCCTCGCCGCCCAGTACGAAAGCTGGACCAGCCCGGCGGCCGTGATTTCCGTGGTCCCCCTGGCCGCCCTGGGAGTCGTGATTGCCGTCGCCGTCGCCCGGGCCGATATCAACGTCTACAGCCAGATCGGACTGGTGTTGCTGGTCGCCCTGGCCAGTAAGAACGCCATTCTGATCGTGGAGTTTGCGAGCGAGCAGCGGGAGGCCGGGTTGGGGATCCGCGATGCGGCCGCCAAAGCGGCCCAGCTGCGTTTCCGAGCGATCCTGATGACGGCCTTCTCCTCCATCCTCGGCTTCATGCCCCTGCTGGTCGCCAGCGGCGCCGGTGCGGCCAGCCGGATCGCCGTCGGCCTGGCGGTCGTCGGCGGTATGATCGCCGCGACCATCTTCTCCCTGCTGTTCGTCCCCTCCTTCTTCGTTGTCTTCCGCACCCTGGGTGAATGGGGCGGTGGACCTTCAAAACGGCCGACCGATCAGGCCGACGCTTAACTGGTGGTCGAGACAAACCACGCGGAATGCGAGTTTCGCCCACTGAAAATTGACCGTTGACAGACCCCTTGAGGGCGGTTCGCTACAGGCACCGCAAGGTGAGCCTGAACGGTCAGCCTGAACGGGGTTGGTCTGAACGGGGTCGGGAGTCTTTTTCGCCATTGCCAGATGGCTGGACGAGCGACGAAGGTGGCGAAAAAGACTCCCGACCCCTTGGGGCGAAAATT
>WVZU01000399.1:16381-24588 GCA_011772275.1 Planctomycetales bacterium
AACCTGACCACCACCTGCGGCTTCCACCTGCTGTCGCGGTCTGACACCGCCCCAGCGGCACCCCTGCCCTGCCTGGCCACGCGCCGCTTACCAGTCCCAGGTGTATCCCAGTCGAGCGGTAAAGCCGGTGCCCAGCACGCCCGAACCGTGCACTTGGTACGGCTGGTCCGTGATGTTCTCCAGGCTGACACTCACCCGGTGCTGGTCGCAGCAGCCAAAGCTGCGCCCATAGCGGGCGTTCAGCGTGGCGAAACCAGGGGTCCCCCCGATCGGAATCCGCTCGTCGGTCACGTCCCGCACCGCATCCAATCGGTCCTGGCGATCGGAGAGCCAGGTGTAGAGCGTGAAATAGCTGTGCAGATCCGGATCCCGCCACCGCAAGCCCAAGATGCCCTGCATCGGCGGGATGCGGCTCAGCGGAGCGGTGGTCACCAGGTTCTTGCCATAGGTGTACCAGAAGTTTCCATAGATCGACCAGCCACACGGCAAGAGGTACTCGCCAGCAAATTCCACCCCTTGCACGATCGAGTCCTGGTTGTCCGAGGCAAACGTGGTGGGGGCTGCCGGATCCGGGACGATCGAGACGATGTTGTCCTGCAGGTCGATCCAGTAGACAAAGGCCTGGGTCCGCAGACGGTCAAAATTGGTTTTGATGCCCACCTCGTAATTGATCGAATGCTCGGGCGTCAGGTCCAGACTGGGCAGGCTGACCCCCTCTTGCTGCACGTTGGGGTTGTTGGCCATCAGGTCGTCCAGGTTCGGGGCGCGAAAGCCTTCCGAAATGGATCCCACCAGGTGCAGGCAGGGGTTGATCTCGTAGACCAGCCCCACCTGGCCGATCCAATCGTCGTAAGCGGGATGGATGGGAAATGCCGTGGGGACGCCGGCCACGTCGATCACCGGCGTGCCGGCCGTCTCGATCGACTCGTAGCGGACGCCGGCCACGGCATCCAGGCGATCGGTCAATGCCACATCCCAGTTGAGAAACATTCCCCAACGGCGGTACCAGGCGTCGTCCGGAATAATCGGGGCGGTCGGGCCACCGAAAGGGGAATCGACGTCGTCGTGATACCAGTCGACGCCGGCCGTCAGCCGCCCCGAACAACCCACTTCCTTGCTGGCCACCAGGCTCAAGCCCACCGTCGCCACGTCGGTCTCCTGGAAACGGGTGGTGGGAATCCCACGGGTCTGGATCTCCCGCTGACGGTGATAGGAGGCGGTGAAGGTCAGGGCGTCCAGCTGGCCGTTCAGCGGCTCCAGCGCCTGATAGCGCAGGTAGGCAAGGTCGCGTTGTTGAGGATCAAAGAAGCGGGCGCCGGAGGCCGAATTGAGGCTGCCGCGGTCGAGCGGAAATCCGGGGAAGCGGTCGCTGCGGGGCAGGTCTTCCTGTTCGAAATGCTGCAGAGCAATGGTTAGCATCTGCAGTTCGTCCAGCAGGTAGTTGAATTTGATGTCCCCAGCCCACTGCTGGTAGTTGGTCCCCGGCTGTCGTGAGAAATCGCCAAAGCCCGTGTCCAGGTCGCGGGGGTTGAAAAAGCTGCCACCGGCGAACACACCGCCGCGGCCCAGCCAGCCCTCCACATTCAGACGCGAGTAGGAAGACGAGTTCGAGGTGTTGTAGTACTCGGTGAACTCCTCACCAAAGTAGTCACCGCAACAGTCTGCAAATTGCCAGTCTGGACTCCGCGTGACGATATTGATCACGCCCCCAATGGCATCCGAACCCCACAAGACCGAACCCTGCCCGCGTAAGATTTCGATGTGGTCGACCATGCCCGGGTCAATCGTGTTGAAATACTGATTGGGGCCGCGGCGGAAGATCGAGTTGTTCAGGCGAATGCCGTCGATGAGAATCAGGATCTGCTGCCCGGTCAGGCCGCGGAGGAAAGGCGAAGCCTGACCCGCCGCCGTGCTCTGGATCAACACCCCCACCTCGTTTTGCAAGGCGTGGAACATGTCCGGCGCCTGCCGCTGGCGAATTTCTTCCAGCGAGCGAATCGAGGCGGCCGCGGGAGTATCGAAGATGGACGTCGGACTGCGGAAGATGCCGGTATCGCCACGAAAACCGTCGCCAAACTCCTGCTGCGAGAGGCTGGGATAGCTGAGCGGCAGGTCGAACGCTGGCCGTCGATCCTGCGGAAATAGCTCGACCGGAGACAGCTCGGACGGACCCCCTTGCGGTGGTCGCACTTCGATCTCGGGCAACGTCGGCTCGTCAGCCGGACCCTCGGCCACCTGCTGGCCCGCCACCACGCTCGCGGAAATGACCAACATCAGGCCTGCGATAACAGTTTTCATCTCTGTGAGCATTCCGGGTGAGCAGAGAATGCAGAGAATCATGGCCCACGTGGCGATACCTCCGGGGAGGGGGCATACGGTGATGCCGCACAGAAGCCGTGCGGCCCCGCGCGTGGCGGGCGCCCCTTGTAGGGGGACTGGCAGATCCGTTGCAGGGCCTACCAGTGGTATCGACCGCAGAATCGTTGCCCCTTGAAAATCCGGCAATGCCGCCGTCCAGGCAGTCCAAGCCGCATAGCTTAACAGGCAGTCACTCGTTTGCTGGCCGCACGACCCTTTACGAGCGACGAAAGTGGACCGGTAGCCTGGCCGACCAGGAGACGGGTCTTCCCGCCCAGGTGGCGGCGATAAACCGCCAGCGGCTGACGGCCGCCACGGCCGCCTGGTCCAAAATCGCGTGGCCGCTGCTGCCCGCGACCGTCAGTTTTGTGACTTCCCCCTCAGCGGAAATCGTCAGCCGCAGTACCACCCGGCCATCGAGGCCCCGGCGGAGCGCCTCCGGGGGATAAACCGGGAGGGGATTGTAGAAAGGCCTGGCCGGTGTCGTCTCAATCCCGACCTGGCGACGGGGCAAGGGCACGACTGCGGGCTGCCGCCGTTGGTGGTCCGCCGCCGGCAGGCTAACCACCATGTTCGCCGGGTCGGGACGCTGCACTCGTTGCTCGCCCTCCATCGGCCGCGTCGCGGCGGCCGACACCAGGTCCCCCCCCGCCGGCCGCTCGACAGCCGGTTCACCAACCATCCCCAACCGGCGACGATCTGCTACCTGCGGACGGCGGTTCACAGGGACCGGCCGCGGTTGAATTGCCGGTCCGGATCCCGTTTCCCCTGCTGGCCAGACTCGGGCCAATTCTTGCCGCAACTCGCCCGTCACCGCCCCATCGGCCACCGCCGGACTCGTTTCGCGACGGCTGATCTGCAGACTCAATACCGTACGCTCCCCCGGCAAACGTACGTCGTCGACGGCCCACGCCGCCAGGCCAACCAGGAGACCGAAAACGAACAGGTGCAAGGTCGTTGCGGACAGCCAGGCGATCTGCCAGCGTCGCGTGTCGGAAGGGCGGTCAGCCGTGGAGGGGTCGGCAGCCAGTGGCAGGTGGTGGCCGGAGCCACGTAGGCCGGAACAAGTCCCGGCCCGCCGGGGCTTGTTCCCGTCCAGCCGCGTGGCCGGCATCTGGTCCGCGTCAGGAGAGTGGTTTCCCCGCGCCTTCAATTCTGGCCGNNCCTTCCTGTCGGGGCGGCAGTAGCTGACCGCGAGCAGGGCGTAACCGGTGACCAGGTTGGGGTCGCCCTCCATCCAGCGGGGATGCTTGTTGACCCACGAGCCATCTTCGTTCTGCAGGGAAGCCAGCTGGGTCAGCAATTCCTGACGCCAGTTGTGCTTGACCCCGGCGGCGTCGGCAAACTCGTCCTCACCCAACGCATCCAAGGCCTTGGCGAACGTGTGGTAGTAGTAGTACAACCCCTGCGGCCCCAGCCCCGGGTTCTGGTCCAAGCGATAATTTTTGCGAATCCATGTTGTCGCGGCGGCCACGCGAGGGTCGTTAGCATCCAGCCCCGCGTAAATCATGCTCTTCAACCCCACGTAGGTCATCGACCCATAGCTGCGCAGTCCCCGTACTTCTTCATCTTCCCCTTCCGGCCACTTGGCCTGGCTGGAGCCGCCGGCGGCACCGGTGTAGTAAAAGCCGCCATCCGGGTTTTTGGTCGACCACTTCGTATCGTTGTGCTCCGTCTCCAGGTTCTGGCAACGCGAGATGAAAATCAGGGCCTTGCGGATGGCCTCGTCGTCCGGGCCGGCACCCGCCTCGTGCAATGCCTCGATAAACATCCCCGTGTTGGACAGGTCCGGCCGCTTGTGTTTGCCATATCCGGCGCCGCCATGCGCGGGGCTGGACGGGTCGTGACCTTCCTCCTCGTCGTGCTGGATTCCCTTGGCGAACCGTTGAGCACCCTTGATCAGCTTGCCGTTTTGACCTGGCCGCTGGCGGTCGGCTTCCAGGAAGCACATCATTGCCAGGCAGGTTTCGTAGTTACGGTAGTGACTCCCTTCCGCATAGATACCTCCGTCCGGACGAGCGAAGGTCTTCAGGTATCGCAGGCTCTTGGCCACCAGCGGATCGTCCACGCTGTGGCCGGTGCGCAAGAGGGCGGTCGTGACAATGGCTGTTACGCCCGGACCGGCGCCGGCCGAGTAAGAACCATCGGCCGCCTGGCCGCGGGTCTTCAGATATTCCGCTGCTCGGGCGACCGTTTGACTGTAAAGTTCCCCTTGCCCGGGCTCGGCCGCGTGCAGCGGCGGCGAACTGAACAACATCCCAGCGGCAAAAACCAAGCAAATGATCCGCATGGCAACCCTACCTTTGTCTCTTGTACTCTCCAGCGGCCCGCCCACTGCCTCCGTCCGACAACTGCCTGACGCAAGCCGCTGGGTCAAATCACAAAATCCGCAACCGCCCCGCTTGCCTGGCCGTCGCGCATTTTGCGGCTGCCCAGCAGCGGCCCGCCGCAGGTGGCAACCAGCCGCCACGGCCCGTCCCCGCCGGCGGACGCCTCCCACACTTTATTTTACGCAAACGCCGTGCCCCCGGGGGAGGCGGTAACGGCCTCGTAAAGCAAGCCTTTTGGCCGCCCAGGTGTGTTTGGGAAGAAAAAATGCAGCCGCAGGGCCCGGCTGCCGGGATACAATCGCCCCGGCTTGACCACGGCCTGGTAAAAGGGCTGCTCTCCTACAATGGTCGTTGCGGCCAGCGAAATCTCCCTGACCGCATCGGTCCACAGTTGTTCGGCCAGCGGCCAAGCACCCCGGCTGCTCAAGGCTGTCCTCAGGCGGCAACGCCATCGGTTCGCGTTAAGATAGCACTCAGCAGCCGGGGTGCTGACACCCACGGCCAGCACCCGCCCGCCCCCCAACCGGCAAGCTCCGCGAAATCGGGTCCCCCCTCCTCGGCTGGTGGGACCCTCGAAACATCTGGATCAGGTTTTAAAGAGCACTCCAACTCGGCGGGCCAAAACAGCCTTCTTGCCGGGAAGACCCCCACCATCAGGCAAGCCGCTGCCAAATGGTTGACGGGGCAGAGGACCAGACCGCGGATCCGTTCGAGTTGGCCTGGCGATCAGAAATCAAGCGAGCAGAGATGCGAATTTGCAGGGCGGCGCCCATTTGCGCGAAGCAAACCGGTCACAGAACCGCCGCTTAAAATTCGTCCAAATCCTGGAAAGGGCTGGTTGGCCGATCCTTGCAGGAAGGGCCACCCCTCGTTCAAGACGCGTAACGCCCCACGACACTGTACCCTTTACGACTCCTGGAACCGCGGGACTTTCGGTTACGCCCGATCACGACTCCCAAAAAAGCCAGCTTGGCAACGACCATCACGCTGACAGAGGCCAGCAAGATAACTGTCCAATTCCCGTATTGATCAGGAACAGATGCCGATTGCGTCTTCAACTTCGAAAAAACCGATTCAGTATGACGTGCTTCTTTTTTAATCGACTTGGAAAAGAAACCACCGAAATCGGATTTGGTACCCTCGATGGAATGCTGCTGAGGAAAACCAGAAGCTAATAAATCCGAGTCACGAAAAGCCGTTTGTCCGAAGGCGGAACTATGGGACAGAATAAGAACCAAAGCAAAAATCGTGGAAGCGGTTACTAGCTGTTGAAGAAATAACCTTTGCATCATGAGCCTTTCCCTCAAAGATCTGGTCCGCCTTCTCCCACCAACACTCAAAAAAACTGGAGAATCGTATTCGCCGCGGCCGTGATCTAGGTCGTCTATCACTGCCGTGCAGAAGGATCCAATTCGCTGGAGTGCCGGGGGGTGGGGGCCACGTAAATCAAAAACTTCCTAACCCGAAGAATCCCTATCTTAACACACGGATGCCGCGTGTCAAACAATTTGTGTTTCCAAAGAGCGGCTCTCGCCGGCTGGCCGTAACAGTAATACAGACAACCGGTTACGAACGGCCATTGTTTCCAGTGGCCTGTCATCCTGCTTCGTTCAGAATTCGTTCAGACCTGAAGCGCCCTGCAGGCCGGGCTGCCAGAAGCGGGTGTGCCCGCTGGCGGGGCAGAAAAGCTAACCCCGGACGGGGTCGCCGCGACGGAGGTCTGCCGCCCCCGCCGGACCGTTCCCCCTTTGTCACCAGAAAGGTTGTCCCCACAACACGGGTCACGACAGAAAACAGACCGGCCGCAGAGCCCCGCCCGCCAGAGCGGGCGGTCTTGGGTGCCAAGCAGAACGGCCGCATGCGTCGGGGATGTCGGTCCTGTCGAGGNNCATGCATCGGGGATGTCGGTCCTGTCGAGGGACCCGTCCGCGGGATGAGGGAACCGGCCCGTGCCACGATCGGAACTTGCTATGGTTTGAACATCGGATCCGCGGCGTTGCCGCGCGACATCAGGTAGGCGACCAGGTCCAGCACTTCCTTTTCGCTCAGCGTGTCCAGCAGCTTGTCGGGCATCAGCGAAACCCGAGACGGTTCCAGCAGCTCGATATCCTCTTTGGCGATCTCCACGATCTGGCTGGCGTCTTCCGGATCGGTCTGCACGGTGATCGTCTGGCCGTCGTCGCCGACAACGCGTCCGGTGACCAGTTTCCCGTCGGCGGTTTCGATGACCGACGCGCCGTATTGGTCCGAGATGACCTTGCTGGGATGGATCAGCGATTCGGCCAGGTCGCGGTGGCTGAACCGACCGGCCACGTTGGTCAGGTCGGGTCCCGTGGCGCCCCCTTCGCCGTCGAAGCGGTGGCAGACGACACACCGCGCGGCGGCGAAGGCCCGTTTGCCGCCTGCAAAGTCACGCCCGGCCAGGCCGCCGTCGGCCAGGGCCACGACCTCGTCCACCGTCCACGGCCTCCCCGGCCCCTGGGGCTTGGGCAGCTCGACCGGCTTGGGCGGCGGCGATGTGGCGACCAGCGCCGCCCGTTCGGCCTCCGAGGCGTTGGCCAGGGCCTCCTGGCGGATGTTGTCGATGAATCCCCGGTAACTGACCCCGCCGCTCTTTTCCGCGCTGGCGCTCAGGAAATCAAAATACTGCTGCCGCTGCTCGATCGTCCAGCCGTAACGGAGGTTCCGCAGGACAAAGGCCAGGTGCAGTTTTTCAATCTCGGGCTGGTCGGCCAGCATCTTGGCGATCGTGCCCCCATAGCCTTGGTTCCGCACCAGCAGCCGGGCCATGTCCTCGGACCGGATCTCACTTTTCCGCTGCAGCAAGGCCAGCGTCTTGCCGGCCACGGTGGGTGAATCGAGGTACACCAACAGCTGGCTCAACTCGCGATTGACCCGATCGCTGGTGGCCGGATAGAGCGGATCCAGGCGCTGGACCAGCCTGGCGGCCGCTTGAGCGTCTGGCTTGCCCATGCGGATGAAGACCAGCTGGTACGCCCGCAACGCGTCCAGTAGCTCGTCTTCGCTCAGCCCGGCCAAATCCAGCCGCCCCAGCGCCTCCAGTATTTTGGGCTGCAGCTTCGGGTCCCCTTGCCGAGCCAACGCGACCAGGGCCTGGATCGCCGCCGGCGGGTCCGTTTCGGCCAAGGCCCGCGCTTGCCAGCGGGCGACCTCTTGATGTTCCAGGGCCACGCGAGCGGCGTAGCGGATGTGGCGATCGGCGTGGCTCAACTGCGGCCAGATCCGCTCGATCGCCTCCGGCCCGGCGGGCCGATGGAGGGCCTCCATCTGGCGGCGCAGCCCGCGCAAAGCGGCCCCGCGAGTGTCACGGGCATCGACCGCCGCGGTCGATTCCGGGCCCACGTAGGTCACGCGGTACAACGCCGACTCGGTCCGGCGGCCGCCGATGGTGAAGTACATCGCCCCGTCCGGGCCGATCGCCACGTCGGTCAGCGGCAGCGGCGTCCGCCACAGGAAATCCTCCTTCACCCCCCGGTAACTGGCCCCCGCCGGTTCGAG
>WVZU01000027.1:0-2580 GCA_011772275.1 Planctomycetales bacterium
CACGGCCGAGCGTTGCCCCAACCCGCGCACGTTCCACTTGCCGGGGGGGCAGGGCAACCCAGCCCGGGCCTGTCTTTAGCCGGCGTGCTCGGCATTCCAGGCCTTCGACTTCCGCAGGCCTTTTTCGGTCAACGCGATCTGGCCTTCTTCACTGATGCTGATCAGGCCCTTATTCAAGGCCTGGGCCAATTCCTGGCGGTCCAAAAAGCCTTCCCCATCCCCCAGGCCGTGTCGCAGGAAAAGGCTGTTGTGCCGGTCGCGCACCCCGGCCTGAGCCAGTTCGAGTTTGCCCAGTTTCCCGTCCCTGTTGTAGGGCGGACGGTTCACGCCCTTCCCCTCGTACTGTCGGATGACCTTCCAGGCCTTGGACTGCTGCAAGCCTTTTTCAGTCAGCGCGATCTGGTCTTTTTCATTCACGCTGACCAGGCCATGCCGCAGAGCTTCAGCCAGCTCGTGTTGGTCCAGACGCCCTTCCCCATCGCCCAGGCCGTGTCGCAGGAAGAGGTTGTTCTGCGGGTCGCGCACCCCGGCCTTAGCCAGTTCGAGTTTGCCCAGTTTCCCGTCCCTGTTGTACGGCGCGCGGTTGACGCCCTTGCCCTCGTATTTTTGGATCACATGCGATGCCTTCGCCTCCTCCAGGCCCATTTTGGCCCGCTGATACGACTCGTCGGCCGCGTCGGCACACAGGGGTAAAAACACAAAAGTCAGCAGTGCGATCCCGACAAAATTAGCATTCTGAATTTTCATGACATCGGTCCTTTGGTGAACAGGTCTCAAAAACACACCGGCCGTACGCACGTCATCGGCGGCAATCAACAAACGCGCCGCAGGCGTCGCTGTCCGCAAGGTAGCCGCCCGGAACCGTGCCGGTCCGCCAGGGACACTAGCCGTTGCGGAAGGTAAATCACCGCGGGCCTGGCCTGCGATCGACAGCCGGTTTCCCAAATCGATCGCTCGGCAGGATAGGCTCTGGTGCCTGTCCCACAGCGGGGTTCCACAGCGGGGTTCCCGGAACCCCGCCGGGCAAGAGCGCCCATCCTGTGCAGCCTTCGCCAAACGTGTCCAGGCGTCCCAGGAGAGCATCTGGGCGCGGTCAAGTCAAGGCGGTTCCGCATTTGAAGGGCCCAGCCGCAACCAAAGAAGATTTTGACAGGATTTACAAGATGAACAGGATGGATGTGAGGCGTTGGCGATGTTCGACCAGCCGCTTCGCGGATCGGTATCGGGTTGAGCGTGTCAATCGAGTCCCCAAACAAGCTTCCAATTGGTTTGTATTGCCCAGCTCCGTTTGCTTTGTTCCCTGATTGTGCAAAACCCTTTCATCACTCTTCCGAGGTACTGCAATTCGCCAAGGTGTTACCAATCGTCAATCATCAATCGATCGACGAGGGGCATGAGGCAAGACAAGGCTGGCCGTCCGCTGGACACAGCCGACTTCAAAGCCGAGCCTCGGTTCCTGGCCCCTTTTGTTTCTGTTCATCCGCCGGTGATGATCCGCACCGGCTGATCGCCGCCGATCCCGTCTGTCAGGAAATAGTTCAGGTAATGAAATACGGCCGGTGCCACCAGCAGCAGGCTGTCAAAGCGGTCCAGCAGGCCGCCATGACCGGGGATCACCGCGGCCATGTCCTTGACACCCAGATCGCGTTTGATGGACGAGATCACCAGGTCCCCGCATTGGCCCAGAACGCTGATCAGCAAGCCCAGTGTCAGGAGATGGGGTAGGCGATCCAGGGCGGTGCCTTGAAAGACATAGTGGCCCAGGCCTGCGGCCAAAAGGCAGGTCAGCACAACCGCACCGACGGCGCCCCCCCAGGTTTTGTTGGGGCTGGTATGGGGAAGCAGNNGTTCTGTGCACAACAGGATCCACAGCAGAATCGGACGAAAGAGGGGGTCGTTGGCAATGAAGGCCAGATGGCCCAGGCTGATCCCAAACAGGGCAAAGCCGACGATCGACAGAGCGACTCGCCGAGTGTAACCCTGGGGGCAGTCTGGCACCAAGGCCACGATCGCAATCCAGCAGATCCCCAAGGCCCACGAAGTTGTGAACAGCCCCATCCAATGGTCCAGGACGGCAAAATACGTGACCAGGATGGCGACGACGACGGCAGTGGTTGTCGTGGGTGAGGAGTCCAAGCCCATCGCTCGCGAGTACTCGCGAAAGCAAAACAAGCTGAGCAGCAGGAAAAAGCCGCTCACCCAGGCCGCGCCCAGCAAGATGGGGACCACCATCGCCGCGGCCAGAACATACCACGAACCGGTGCGCGACCGTAATTCGCGCGCCGTGTCGGGCGAAATTTTGTGGGTGCGGGCCAGCACACGCACCAGGAGGGACGCCGTCAGCAGGCCCACGACGATGGCCGTCACGGCGACGATCGTGACCGGATGCGCAAAGGCTTGTCGTACATCGAACAGCCGTTCCCAGACCGTCATGGGGCAACTTTCTGTAAATGCTGGGCGGCCCGTACCAGACGACGAACCGCCGTCACCATCCCGCCCACAATGACGATCACCAGCACGACCCGGGGCTCACCCCACGGCAACCGCCACGCATCGGGGGACAATGCCATGTAGACCGCC
>WVZU01000027.1:2634-2888 GCA_011772275.1 Planctomycetales bacterium
AAGTCGTTGGGGGCACCGATCGACTTGGCCATGGCCCGCACGTAGGCCACAAACACAGACACTAATGCCGCCAGACAGCCAAGCACGACGTGGCCGCCCGCGGCATAACCCAAACCAATAAACACCGCCGCATCGGACACTCGATCGGGAACTTCGTTGTAAAGTTCACCCTGGGGCGAAGCGATCTTGCGGTGGACGGCCACCATGCCATCGAACAAATTGCACAGCAGGCGGACCTGGCACAACAGTCCGCC
>WVZU01000274.1 GCA_011772275.1 Planctomycetales bacterium
GCCGGTGCGGGGCGAGGTGATACGTATCTACCCGGCCGGCTTTACGAAGATCAGTTCGCTGGGTGTCGAGCAACAGCGGGTGATGGTCGTCATGAAGATGGACGAGTCCGATCTGCGACGCGTGCTGGAGCAGCGGGGTCTGGGGGTGGATTATCGAGTCCGGGTCCGGATCTACACGCAGCAAAAGTCGGGGGCCCTGGTCATTCCCCGTTCGGCCCTCTTCCGCAGCGGCAGCGGCGATTGGCAGGCGTTTGCCGTTCGTGGAGGTCGCGCCCGCCGCGTCCCGCTCAGACTGGGCCTGATGAACGACCTGCTGGCCGAAGTGGTGGACGGCCTCCAGGAAGGGGAAACCGTCGTGCTGGCTCCCGAATCGGGTCTGACCGAAGGGCAACGGGTCCACGTCGAGAACGCTCAACGGCCATCCCCGCCGGCAGAAGGTTGACCCCTTCCCAAGCCCCCCTTCCCAAGCCCTTCCCAAACCCCCTTCCGCCTCAGGCCCGGATCAGCCCTTCCTGGCCGTGCCACGTTTTTTTATCCTCATGCATTACCCAACGGGCATGGCTGAGGCGATCGGGGGCTCGGACGTTTTCACAAGATGCAAATTGCAGGGCACACGTTTCTGATCACCGGCGGGGCCTCGGGCCTGGGGGCGGCTTGTGTCCGCCGCCTGGCCGGCGCGGGGGCGAATGTGGTCGCGGCGGACATTGACGACGAAAAAGGGGCCTCGTTGGCCCACGAGTGCGGTCCGCAAGTCCGCTTCGTCCAAACCGACGTGACCGCCGCCGACGCGGTTCAAGCGGCAGTCGACGTGGCCACCAACGCATTCGGCGCCCTGCACGGTGCCGTCGCTTGCGCCGGCATTCTGGATGCCGCTCGCCTGGTGGGCCGCCAGCAAGTGCATCCGCTGGACATCTTTCGTCGCGTGCTGGATGTGAATCTGATCGGCACCTTTCACACGTTGCGACTGGCCGCCCAAGCCATCGCGGCTGGCCCTGCCGAGCAGGATGATGAACGGGGGGTGATCGTCATGACCTCGTCGGTGGCAGCCTGGGACGGACAAATTGGCCAGGTCGCCTATGCAGCCTCCAAAGCGGCCGTCGCCGGCATGACCCTCCCGGCGGCGCGGGAACTGGCGCGCTTTGGAATTCGCGTGGTCTCCCTGGCCCCCGGCGTCTTTGCCACGGGCATGATGGAGTCGCTGAACGAGGAATTGCGCGACTCGCTCCTGTCCCAGATCCCTTTCCCCAAACGGCTGGGAAAACCGGACGAATTCGCCCAGCTGGTAATCCAGGCCATCGAAAACCGGATGCTCAACGGCAGCGTACTCCGCCTGGACGGTGCGATCCGCATGGGACCGACTTGATCCCCTGCCCGCCACCTGATCGATTTTCTTTGCTCGCAACAATCCACCCAACCCGCTCGGCTGCCCCCACGCACCGATCGACCGCCTGCCGATCTCCCGCGACCCGCGATTCCCCCTGGCCCCGCCCCCAACAACCCCTCATCCCCGCCGCTGGTCCCCAATACCTTGACCCCAAGCCGAAGGGACATTTAGACTGCTCCCCTGCCCACCAGCCGACCCCTGACGCCAGTCGAGGTAGCCTTGTCCGATATCCAGGTCCAACCGGTCACGACGCGCGGCCAGCGGAAGCAGTTTCTGGAATTTCCCTGGCACTTGTACCGGGACGATCCCAACTGGATCCCTCCCTTGCGGACCAACCAACAAGAGCTGGTTGGCTACAAGCGCCATCCGTTTTACGAAGAAAACGAGGCGCAGACATTTCTGGCCCTTCGCAACGGGACGGTCTGCGGGCGGATCGCCGCCATCCTGGACCATGGCCACAACCGCTATCACAAAGAGCGGCGAGGGTTTTTTGGGTTTTTCGAGTCTGTGGACGATCAGGAAGTGGCCACGCGCCTGTTCACGGCGGTCCAAGAGTGGTTCGCGGCCCGCGACATCGATCAATTACGAGGGCCGGTCAACCCGTCTTTGAATTACGAGTGCGGCCTGTTGGTGGATGCCTTTGATCAGCCACCCACGTTTATGATGACCTACAACAAGCCGTACTATCCGCAGCTGCTAGAAAATTTCGGCTTCTGCAAATGCCAGGATCTGCTCTCCTTCTGGGGCCACGTGGAGATGCTGGCGAGCCTGGACGACAAGCTGGCCTTTATCGGCGAGGAAGCAAAGAAACGATTCCATGTCCAGGTCCGCTCGCTGGATAAAAGACGGTTTCGCCAAGAGGTCGACACCTACCTGAAAATTTATAATGCTTCCTTGTCCAGCAATTGGGGATTCGTTCCCCTGTCCGATTCCGAGGCACAACATTTCGGCACGGCCTTGCGGTGGTTGATCGAACCGGAACTTACCAGCATCGCGGAGGTGGATGGCAAGGTCGTGGGGGCCTGTTTCGCTCTGTTGGATTACAACCCCCGCATTCGCCAAATGGATGGCCGCCTCCTGCCATTCGGGTTCTTGAAACTGCTGTACAATCGCCACGCGATCAAGCGGATCCGTGCCATCGCCACCACGGTCGTCCCGGAATACCAGAAATGGGGGCTCAGCCTGGTCGTCCTGCAGGGCTTGTTGCCCAAGGCGCTGGGCTACGGGATTGAGGAATGCGAATTCTCCTGGGTGGCCGAATCCAACCGCCTCTCTCGCCGCAGCCTGGAAAAGGGCGGTGCCCAACGGATCAAGACCCATCGGCTGTACGATTACCCGCCGGCGACCGATACCAGCCCATCACCTCCCCCCCAGCCGTAACTTGCTCGTGGCGCTTGGCCAGTTCGTGCGGTGTGGTTTTCCTTCACGCAAGTTGCCAACCCTCTCTTCCCCGGCTGGGCCCGTGTCTACGCGGCCAGCGGGTTGGGACTGAGAAAGCTGGCCCGACCAGACAACGGTCCCGTCTCAAAAAAACCGCGCCCCGCCGACATAAACCACGCCGGCCGGTTGGTAACCGCAACGGCCCGAACCGCCGGGCAACTTGCACGTGCTGGCAGCGGGGGTCCCTGGTCTGCTGTTCTGCCCGGTTGCGGCGGCGGATCGTCGGCTGCCCACCCCCGCGGCCCGCAAGATGCCAGCTTGATCGCACCGCCAGACTCTAATCTTGATGGTTCTTTAGCCGCCGATTAGGATGATACACTTTCCCCGCATGCCGGTGGCAAGGGTCTGCTGCTCCTTAACCCGTCGTTTCTGCTTCATCCCTCACGCCCTGGCCGCTCAGCACGATGCACTCCCGTGGCTATCAACTCGATTCGCCTCAGCGCGAAGTTGTGATTACCGGTCTGGGTGTGGTCAGCCCCATCGGCATCGGGCGGGACGACTTTTGGGACTCTCTTGCCGCCCAGCGAGGCGGCATTGGCGAGCTGACCGCCTTCGACAACAGCAACTGCCCCTGCAAACTGGCAGGCGAGGTGGACGATTTCGACCCCAAGCAATACATACGACCACGGAAAAGCTTGAAGGTGATGTGCCGGGACATCCAGCTGGGATTTGCCGCGGCCGACATGGCCGTTGCTGATAGCGGGCTCAAGGAAAGTGAGGTCGATCCCGAAAGGGTCGGGGTCATTTTCGGGGCGGACCTGATGTACTGCGATGTGGACGAGATTGTGGAACCCATGCGCAGTTGTATCGTCGACGGCCATTTCCAGTTTGACCGTTGGGGTTCCCAAGCACTTTCCGAAATGTATCCGCTGTGGCTCTTAAAATATCTGCCGAATATGCCTGCCTGCCACATCGGTATCGCCCACGACGCGCGGGGGCCCAATAACTCCATTACCCTGGGCGATGTCTCCAGCCTGCAAGCGATCACCGAAGCGGTTCGGGTGATCCAGCGCAATCAGGCGGAGGTGATTGTGGTTGGGGGCACCAGTTCGCAGATTCATCCCACCTGTATCGACTTCCGCCTCCGCACTCGGCTGACACACCAGATCCCATCTCCACCGTCGGCCGCCTGCCGACCTTTCGACGCCAGCCGCGACGGGACCGTCCCCGGCGAAGGTGCCGCTTCGTTTGTACTGGAGAGCCGTGCGCATGCTGAGCGGCGGGGGGCGCGAATCGTGGCACGTATCCTCGGCTACGGCAGCACCTTCCAACCACCAGCAACCAACGGCCAACCCGGCAGCGGCGCGGCTATCCGGGCCGGTATCCAGATCGCACTCTCCGCGGCCGGAATGCAACCCAAAGATGTCGGCCACGTTAACGCCCACGGTATCGCCACCGTCGAAGATGATCGCCGCGAAGCCCAGGTTATCCGGGAACTGCTGGGGGATGTCCCCGTGACGGCGCCCAAGAGTTTTTTCGGCGATATCGGCGCAGGTAGCGGAGCGGTCGAGGCGGTCGTCAGCCTGTTGGCCTTCGAACGGGGCGAGATCCCGGTAACGCTGAACTACCAGCAGCCCGACCCCAACTGCCCGGTCAACGTCGTCCACGGGAGCCCCCGCCCGCTCGGCAAGCCGGTTGCCTTGCTGCTGAACCAGGCGCCCATGGGCCAGGCCGTCGCCGTCGTAATCGCCGCCGAACCGTCGGCCCTGGCCTAGCCCTACCCCGACCGGGATAACCAAAGCCCGCAGCGGGGCCTATGTTCCCGACCGAAACATGCGGATTTTGCACAGAAGCAAACAGAGTCAACCCAGGGCATGACTATTCTCTGTGTGCCCGGTTACCGCATGTTCAAAAAACGCCCGCACCCGGCGCAGACTTGGATGGTTTGCCCAA
>WVZU01000410.1 GCA_011772275.1 Planctomycetales bacterium
CTGCTGGTGCTGGCGGGGCGGGGCGGGGGCGGGCAGGATTGGCCGTGGCAAAAAAAAAGCAGTCCGGGTGGACTGCAAGCAGTGCACACCGGACCGCGGTCCCCCCTGGGCAATCAGCCACTTAGCCCTGCAAATTTTCCTATCCTGAAAGTGACTTGCTCAAATGTATCGGCAGGCGGAGGGGGGGGACTTTGGAAAAGTTTACCGGTTCTGCCTTTCTTCCGGCCGGCTGAGCGGTCGGACCGGCCTCCTCGGCATGAAATCCGCCGATTTTATTGTTTCGGCTCATCCGCCTGGAAACTCTGCGCCGATTTTGAGGGTAATAACGGTTAGAGAGTTTCGCGGGCAGCCGGAGCCGCTGGCCTTTTCAGCGTCGCGGTCCTGGCGGCGTGTGGGCCTGGGGTGCTGGCGGTGCCATCGTGTGGGGGCGGGTTCCGCGTCGGCGGCAGCTGGGGATCACTGCCTGGATTGAGGAGGGAAATCAGTTCGTGTTGAAAACAAAACAGCGGTCGGATGGCCATCTTTCCAGAACGGTTTTGCACTGGCCCGTGATGTGGGGCGGGCTCTTCACGTTGACCTTCTACGTGATGATTCGCAAGGGGTTCATCGACAACCCCTGGATCACGCGCTACTTTGCCAGCCATCCGGTCGAATACATCGCGACGACCATGTTCTTTGTCGGCCTGGCCGCTCTCTGGCTAAAAGGCAGACAGCTGAAACACGAACCGGAGGAACCGGAGGAACTGGTGGACGCGGTTGCCGGTGAATGTCCGGAAGAAGGGGAGTCTGTGCGTGAGGTCTCGACGATGCTGGAGCGGCTGGACCAGCAGGTGGAGGAGCACGGGAAGAGCGTGCTGTTCCACCGCCTGGGGGAGGCGCTGCGATTTCTGGATCGGACCCGCAGCGTCGACGGGTTGGAAGAACAGCTGCGGAGCCTGTCCGATGCGGACGAGGCCCGTGCGCACGAAAGTTATGCCTTGGTCCGCATGCTGATTTCGACGATTCCGATCCTGGGCTTCCTGGGTACCGTCGTCGGCATCACCCGCGCGGTTGCTCAGCTGGCCCAGGTGGTCGGCGAACTCTCTTTTGAAGAGGCGATCAATTCGGTGGTGTCGGGGTTGAGCGTCGCTTTTGACACGACCGCTCTGGCACTGGGGCTCTCCATCGTGCTGATCTTCGCCATGTTTTACATGACACGCAAAGAACGGCTTTGCCTGGCCCAAGTCGAGGCCTTGGTGGCCGATGCTCTGATTGGCCGCTTCCGCACAGACGACGATCGGGAGGATCCGGCCATCGCAGCGGTGCAACGCATGGCGGGCGAAGTCGTGCAAAAGACAGAAGACCTGGTGCGTCGTCAGGCGGAATTGTGGCAGTTGAGCCTCGAGGAATCGCAGCAGCGATGGGGGACGATGGCGGTCACTTCCGCCCAGCAGCTGGAGAAGGGACTGACTGCCGCCTTGCAAAACAGCCTCGCCGCTCACGCCACCCAAGTACAAAAAGCGGAAGTCGACGCCGAACAGCGAGTCGGCCGCTACTGGCAGGAGATGTTGACCATGTTGGACCAGAGCACCCAATCGCTGAATGCCCAGTACGAGGAACTGCGACGGCAAGGGGAAGTGATGCAAAAGGCGGTCGATGCGACGGGGCGGATTATCCAGCTGGAAGATGCCCTCAATCATAACCTCAGCTCATTGCGGCAGGCCAATCACTTGGACGAAACGGTCAACAGCCTGGCGGCGGCGATCCACCTTTTGAACGCCAAGCTGGTAGATGCCCACGCGCAGCCGATCGAACTGAGTAAGGAATCCGCGGGCCGAGCGGCATGAGGCGACGTCGACTACCAGATTCCGAAAGGATCTCGTTATTTCCCTTTCTGGCCGTCTTGATCTGCACGATGGGCGCACTGCTGGTCCTGCTTGTCGTGATCGCTCAACGAGCCCAGGCCAAGGCACAGGCCCAAGAGGAGGTGCAGACGGCGGAAAGGGTGCGAGCACATCGCACGCAGGTGGGGCAGTTGAGGCAGCTGCAGCAGCAACTGAGCAATTTGCAGCGGTTGCGGGACGAGACGGCTGGCCGGTTGGCTGAGCGGCGGGCTCTGCTGGCACACAGCCAGGACCACACGCGCCGCCTGCGTGCCGAACTGGCCGCTGTGCAGGA
>WVZU01000230.1:0-207 GCA_011772275.1 Planctomycetales bacterium
CCGCGGCAGGATCGTCCGCCTCCAACTTCCCTGCCTCGGCGACCCGCCGTTCGGCCTCGGTCGGCAACAGACGATCCAGCCACATCCGCAACTGCTCTTCTGGCAAGACGCCCATAAAGGCGTCCACCAGCTGGCCGTCGCGAAAGGCGTAGACGGCCGGGATCCCTTGCACATCCAGGCGGCTGGCAGACGCCGGCGCCTGCTCGG
>WVZU01000230.1:291-2590 GCA_011772275.1 Planctomycetales bacterium
CGGTCCAGGACATCCGCGTCAAAGGTCTCGTCGGTCGTCTCGACGATCCAATCCGACGCAGGGGAAGGTGAATCTGTCATGGCAAGCAACTTCTAAGCGTGTCCTGAGGTTTTTACGAGGTATGTGGCCGAGAAAGTTCGAGCCCGGGTGCCGGCCTGCGAATCCTCTTGGCTGCCATTCATCGCACGTGAATTCCCGCGGATTGTAGTTTTGTCTTGAGGGCCGCCTTGGCGTCCCGTTCGCCGTGCACCAGCACGACTTCGCCGGGCGGCTGGGACATGCCGTGGACGAAGTCCAGCAGGTTTTGCTGGTCGGCATGAGCCGAATAGCCGCTCAACGAATGCACCTTGGCCCGGATGGGGTACTCCTTGCCATCCAATTCGACCGCCTCCCGGCCGCCCTGGATGCGGCGTCCGGGTGTGCCGCTGCCCTGGTAGCCGACAAATACCACGTCGGTATGGGGACGATCGAGGAAGGCCTTCAAATAATTGACGACGCGGCCACCGGTGCACATACCGCTGCCGGCGATCACGACGGCCGGCAGGTCGCGGTTTTTTAGATACTCGAGCGTCGAGCGATGTTCGTCATGATCGCCGATCGTGGTCAGGTTCTCAAAGACCAGCGGCTGATCGTCGTAGGTCAGCACCTCTTGGGCTTCGGCGTCCCAAAACGGCTGCAGATCCTGGTAAATCTCGGTAAAGCGGGCCGCCAGCGGGGAATCGACGATCACGTCCACCCGCTTCATCAACGACATGCCGTCGTCCTGCTGGATCTGCTCGAAGATCCCGTTCATCTCGTACAGCAGCTCCTGCGTGCGTCCCAGGCTGAAGGCCGGGATGATGGTGACTCCCTTGTCCTTCAGGGTTTTGCGCAGAATCTGTTCCAGCCGCTGGCGACGCAGGTCGCGGCCTTCGTGCCGTTTGTCGCCGTAGGTGGACTCCAAGACCAGCAGGTCCGCGCCTTCGGGTGACTGGGGGTCTTTCAAGAGGGGCGCATGCGGCGCGCCCAGGTCGCCCGAAAAGACCACTCGTCGACCTTCGGCTTCGATTTCGATCCAGGCCGATCCCAGAATGTGACCGGCCACATGGAAGCGAAACCGCAGACCGTCCAGTTCCTGCCAGCTGCCGTAATCCACCGGGCGCAGCAGGTCGCCAATCCGTTCCAGAAACGCGCGGATCATCCGCTCTTTGCGGGTAAAACCGATCTTCAGAGCGTCTTCCATGACCAGTGGCAATAACCTGGCGGTAGGCCGGCTGCAGTAGATCGGCCCGGCAAAGCCGGCGGCCATCAAATAGGGCAGGCGGCCGACATGGTCGATGTGGACGTGCGTCAGCAAGAGGGCGGCGATGCCGTCCAGCGAAAATTCGATCTCCAGCTGCGGATGCCGGGCCGCGTCGTCGCCCTGGAAGAGCCCGCAGTCGACCAGCACCGACGTGCCGTTGTTCAGCTGCAGCTGATGACACGAGCCGGTGACTCCTTCATGTCCGCCGTGATGAACAAGCTGCAAGTTTCAGTTCTCCTGTCGCGGCGCGCTCGGATAACGACCCCGATTTTACCAGATCCAGGACAAGCCCCCCCACCCGGATCGCAACCCCGACAGCAGGCTGGGCGGGGGACCGCGGCGGCCCGCGGGACGGATTCCCCCCGCGGACATGGCACCACGCCTCCCCGCCCGATGCGGGGCGGTGTGGTCCACGCATCCAGAGGCAAGCGTAACGCCATCTCAGGGTCTGCGGATTCCCAAACAGGGACGTCACCAAGGGTTGGCGGTCATCCGGTGGTGGCGCTACGCTTACCACCGGCTAATGGCTGGCATCCCTCCGGGATGCGATATGGGGCCCTCCTCGTCATCCGGTGGTGGCGCTGCGCTTACCACCGGTCCCATCCATAATAGATGTCTCCATCCCGAAGGGATGGCAGCAGATCTTTCCACACTGCAAACAATCAAAGTCTGCTAAAGGTCTGCGCATTCTTGTAGGACGGGCACTCTTGCCCGTCCACCCTTGGGGTGCGGCCGAAGGACCACACTGGGTGTTTGGCGTCGAATCCTACGCCAACCCGCTCCCTCCCCCGAGTACGGGATGCCCTGCGAACCTCGGCTCGCGCCGCGACGGGCGGCCACGGGCTAGCCGGCGGTGACTTTAGAGAATTCAAACCCTTCCCGGGGGGTGCGGCTGAAGAAGGCTGCGGCCTGGTCGTCGCCGACGATCTGTTCGGCCTGGGGGTCCCACTTGATGACGCGGCCCAGTCGAGCGGCGATGGCGGCCAGGTGGCAGGTGTTCATCGTCTGCACGTGACT
>WVZU01000409.1 GCA_011772275.1 Planctomycetales bacterium
CACCCAGCGTGAGGGATCGCCCAGTTCGTAGCGGGCAATGTCGAACAGCGTATCGCCTTCTTGCACGATGTAAACTTGACCGTCTGTAGGAGGTCGCGTCCGGACACCAAACGTCGTGGCCCGCTTGCGATCCTTGGGACACAGATCCGGATACAGCTTCAGCAGTTCTGCCTTGGACGGCGCCAAGACCTCGTCGCCAACCGCCAGCTGCTCGGCGACCGGGTAACGTTGCCGGTTATAGTGCTTTAGGGCCTTAAAGTAGTTGCCGGAACCGTACAGCTTTTCCGCGATCGTCCAAAAGTTATCGTTGGGCATGACGCGGTATGTCCCTTCGGGGGACCGTTGCCGGTAATCGCCCGCGGCCTGGCGGACCTGCGTCAGTTCGGCGAACGGTGCCGGGCGATTTTGGGCGACGGATTGCTGCAGGGATGGGTGGTAATCGTGTGGCGGGGAGTAAGCTGAGCCGCCCCGTGGTGATTCGTAACCGGTCGCATCCTGTTGTTGGGCAGCGACCGTATCGGCATAGCGGGGTGCCGGGTCGTTTTGGAAGACCGGCGCGGCCTGCTGGCTGGCAGCAAAGGCGGGGGGCTGTTGAGCGGCTGTGGTTTCGTCCTCGTGCAGGAGGGAGGCTTGGACCTGTTGCGGCTCGGGAGCGGCCGAGTCGAGATCTCCCAGTTGGAGTTTCGCTGGCGGCTGCTCGCCTGCGCCAGCCTGCACCTGTTCCTCTTCCGCCGCAAGAGCATCTTCCAGCTCGGCCTGGTCGCTTGGCACCTGTGCCGCGATCGACGGTTCGGGTTCGGCCGAGTCGGGGCGGTGCGCGGGCATAAAGGCATAGCGGTCGGCCGGCAGTTCTGAGGTGGCTCCGTGTTTGGCCTGTTGATAATACGAGTTGCGATGCGGCTCTTCCGCGGCGTGGCCATCCTGGCTGGCGTAACGGTCTCCGGCAGGCGGGTGGGGATCCTCGACGCTGGCGACCTGGACCGGTTCGGCCGGGTCTGCAGCCGGGTTGCTGGCATCTTGCATGACCGGGACATCTGCATCGGCAATCGCGGGTTGCCGCACGCGCCGTACGACGCCATATGCGAAAACGACCAGCAGGGCACATATGATCAGCAGACCGATTTTGGTTTCTCGAGGAATCCGTGATTTACGTTCGGCCATAGCGGGCCTCCTTGGGGGGTTCGAGCAGGGTGACGGGAGCGGTTTTGAAATCGGGCCCACGTGGCCGCGGGCCAGAAAACGAAACCGGCCACCCGCCAGTCGATTACTTCACGTCTTCAAGGGTCTCCCATTCCACTTCCGGTGGTCGTCCGGGCCGCGGCTCGCAATTTCGCGCTGCGGGCTCGCGGATTTCGTTCGACTTCTTCAGCCGTGGGACGGATCGGTTTCTTGGTCAGTGCTTCGTAACGTGGATCATCACGAAACGCGTGTTTCACGAGGCGATCTTCCAGAGAATGAAAGCTGATCACGACCGTTCGGCCTCCGGGCCGCAAGCAGTCGGGAAAGACCTGCAAGCCTTGTTGGAGGTGCTGCAATTCTTCATTGACGGCGATTCGCAGGGCCTGAAACGTCCGCGTCGCCGGATCGATTCCCTGGCGCCGCGCACGGGGCACACAGCCGCGGACGAGTTCGGCCAGCTCGCATGCGGTCCGCAGCGACCCTTCCCCGCGCCGCTGAACGATGCGGCGGGCGATCCGGCGGCTGTACCGCTCTTCGCCATAGCGATAAATCAAGTTGGCCAGCTCCTTTTCCGGGAGTTTGTCCAGTAATTGCCAGGCTGGCCGGCCGCAGTCGGGATCGAAGCGGAGGTCGAGCAAGCCGGGGCTGTCAAAACTGAATCCCCGCTGCGTATCCGCCAGCTGGTCACTGGAAATTCCCAGATCCAACACCAGTCCATCTACCTGTTGTACACCGGCCTCCCCCAACACCTCGCTCAGTTCGCGGTAACTTGCCTGCACCAGTTTGACAGGCATGCCCGCCAGGTCTTGTTCAGCACGAGCGATGGCCGCCGGATCGCGATCCAGGGCGATCACCAGCCCTTCGGTTCCCACGCTCTGGGCGAGTGCCCGCGTGTGCCCACCGCCTCCCAGGGTACCATCCACCACGATTTGTCCTTTTCGCACAGCCAGCCACTGCACGACCTCGTCGCGCAGGACGGGAATATGACGTGGCTGGGCCATCACAACGTTGTTCCGCGCAGCCGATCGTTGCGTTTGATCTTGGCGCGACGGAGGCGCCGTTTTGCTTTGATTTTCACCAGGCAGGGTCCATGTCCCCCCAAACGAAAGCGTCGCCGATCGGCCAGGGGGGGACGAGCATCGTTGGGAACGCGGGCAGGGCGGCGGGATGATACGAGCCGGCGGTTTCCATGTCAAGAAAAACGCGACCGCTGCCAGCAACGCTGTGCAACCAAAGCCAGCCCGTCCGGCCTGGGGGCGTGGGGGAGGGGAGGATCTGGGATGGAAAAAACTTTTTTTGCGTGGGCCGCGACGACGGTTGGCGGGCGACAGGGGGGCATGGCGACGGCAAACCGCCGGTTTGCCGCTTTTTTCCCGCGTAGGCCTTTCCGCCTGGGGCCCCGATTCGCCACCGCGGGCCGGCGGGGGCTGGGACGGGCAAGCCGCCCCGGCGATCGCCCGCGGTGTTCAGCCTCTCGATCCCCCCTGGTCCGCCTTTGGGTTCTCAAAAATTCGTGAGCGGCGCTGCGATTGGCGTGTGGTCTTTTTTTGCACTGGGGGGACGGCAGGCAGCGGGTGAAAGAGCTGGTGCTTCAGCGAAAATAGGCCACCGCGTTGAGGAAGATCGTCAGTCCATCCCCGCTCGGCCCACCCGCTCCGCGCGTCCAGTGCGGATGTTGGGTCGGATCGATATGCCGTTCGGGGTGCGGCATCAGACCCAGCACCCGTCCAGTGGTGTCGCAAACACCGGCCACGTTTTTTTGCGAGCCATTGGGATTGAGCGGATAGGGCACTTCGTTGTTCTGCTGGTCCCCTTTTTCCTGAGCGTCCTTGTCGCAGTACCGCAACACCAGCTGGCTTGCCTGTTCCAGGGTGGTCAGCTGCTGAGCGTCGCGGGCGACAAATTTTCCTTCGGCGTGGGCCACGGGCAGGTACATTCTGCGGATTCCGGAGAGGAACACGGATTTGTCTCCCTCCACCTTGAGGTGGACCCAGCGATCTTCGAATTTTCCGGAATCGTTCCAGGTCAGCGTCGCGGGTGGGGTTGGGTTTTCCGATGGGCGATCGGGAATGGCGTCCAGCAAGACTCCGGCTTTGATCAATACCTGGAAGCCGTTACAGATACCCAGAATCAGCTTGCCGTCTGCGCGGAACTGTCCCAAACAATCTGCCAGATGGTGCCGAATCTGGTTGGCCAGAATGCGGCCTGCGGCGATATCATCGCCGTAGCTGAACCCCCCTGGCACGCAGAGGATCTGGTAGTCGCTCAGGATGCCGGGCTGTTCCAGCACTCGATTGATATGCACCCGCTGTGCCTGTCCGCCGGCCTGTTCAAAGGCGTATGCTGTCTCGACGTCGCAGTTCGTGCCGGGGGCTCGCAGGATGAGTACGCGTGGTGTGGGCATTTTTTCAAATTGTGATAGCGAAATCGCTGAGCCAACGGGGGGTCTTCTTTCGCGAGATGGTAGTCATTTTGATTTCGTGTTTACCGTTGGCCGTCATGGTTGGCAAACGCGTGTCGGCCCCGTGCCCTTGGCGTTTCTTTTCGTTTAATCGAACGACAACGGGCGTTGCCAGGCCTGTTTCAGCTGGCGGGTGTCCGCGTCGATCCAGTCCCCGATCGTCAGTCGTGATCTGTCTGTCACCTGTCCGACTTGTGCGCAGGCTACGCCGGTCAGCATGTCTTCAAAAGCTGCGGCTTTGGCCGTTTCGACTTCGCACAAAAAGCGCGAATTCGATTCGCTGAACAGGATGACTTCCGGGCGGCCGGCCAGATGTGGAGTCGAGCAGGGTATTTGTGCCGGCTGGATGGTTGCTCCGTAGCCGCCGGCGAAGGCCATTTCCGCGGCGGCCACGGCGAGTCCGCCTTCGCTCAGATCATGACAGGCCCGCACCAGGCCGCTGTCGATCGCTCGATGCATGGCCGCAAACGAGCGGCGTGCCTGAGCGAGATCGACCTGGGGCACGCTGCCGCCGTCCAGCCCGCTCACCAGGGCAAAATGCGAACCTCCCAGTTCGTCCTTGGTGATCCCGACCTGATAGAGCAGGTTTCCTGGGGCTTTGAAATCCATTGAGACGCAGCGGGCCACGTCGCGAATCTGCCCTAGCGCGCTGATCAATAGCGACGGCGGGATGGAAATCGTGTGCCGCTGGCCGCTTTCGTCCTCGAAAGTGAATTCATTATTCAGACTATCCTTGCCGCTGATAAAAGGTGTGTCCCAGCCGACGGCCAGGTCGTAACACGCCATGGCCGCTCGTACCAGCGAACCCAAAGTCTCCGGCTGTTCGCAATCGCCCCAGCAGAAATTGTCCAGAATGGCGATGCGGGCCGGATCGGCGCCAACGGCCACGCAATTTCGGACCGCCTCGTCGATTGCGCTGGCGGCCATGTGATACGTATCGAGGTCGCCGTAATGCGGATTCATTCCGCAGGCGATGACCAGACCTTGGCGGGAATCGAGCCGGGGCCGCACGACGGCCGCGTCGCTGGGGCCGTCGTTATCGATGCCCACCAGGGGTTTCATCACGCTGCCGCCCTGTACCTCATGATCGTACTGGCGAATGACCCATTCCTTGCTGGCCACGTTCAGCGACCCCAGGATGTCCCGCAGGGTGTCGTCCGGTCGCTGGCGGGGGGGCGGCGGCAGGGGTGCTGGCGGCCGCGGCGTGTAGGTGGCCTGTCGCACGACCTTGGGCCGCCCGTCGTGGAGGAAGTCCATCGGCAGGTCGGCCACCTGCTGGTCGTGGTACTTCAACTGCAGGCGACCGGTTGGAGAAAACTTCCCGATGACAGTCGCCTCGACATTTTCGGACGCGCAGAGGGCGGCCAGGGCATCCCACCGCCCGGCCGGCACGGCCAGCACCATGCGTTCCTGGGCCTCGGAGATCCAGATTTCGGTATAGGAGAGCCCGTCGTATTTGGTGGGCACCTGATCCAGCTGGACTTCCGCGCCAATCCGCTCGCCCATTTCCCCCACCGCACTGGAGAGGCCGCCGGCACCGCAGTCGGTGATCGCGTTGTAGAGTCCTTGGTCCCGCGCGGCCAGCACGATGTCGACCACCATTTTTTCCGTGATCGCATTGCCGATCTGCACGGCGCCGCCGGACAAGGTCTCGCTTTGATCGGTCAGTTCCGCCGAACTGAAAGTTGCGCCGTGAATTCCATCCCGGCCGGTGCGGCCACCGATGACGACGATCCAATCATCGGGCAGGGGTTGCTTGTGTGATTTGTCCCGGGGAAGGATGCCGACGTTGCCGCAGTAGACCAGCGGATTGCCCAGGTAGCGCCGATCAAAGTAAATGGCGCCGTTGACGGTCGGGATTCCCATGCGATTGCCGTAGTCGCGGACACCGGCGACGACGCCTTTCAAAACGCGGCGCGGATGCAGCACGCCAGGGGGCAGTTGATCGGCAGGGGTTTCGGGCGGGGCAAAGCAAAACACGTCGGTGTTGCAGACCGGTTTGGCGCCCAGGCCGGTTCCCAGCGGATCGCGGATCACGCCGCCGATGCCCGTGTTCGCGCCGCCGTAGGGTTCCAGGGCCGAAGGATGGTTGTGCGTTTCGACCTTGAAGACCACGTTGTTTTCGTTGTCAAAGCGGACGATGCCGGCATTGTCTTCAAAGACGCTGACACACCAGTCCTGATCCGCCAGCCGGGCACGAATCTCGGTGGTGGCGGCAAAAATGGTTTCCTTCAACATGTTGTCGAACTGCCGCTGGCCGCTCTCGCCCTGCGGACCGATCGCACCACGGTAGTCAATACGGCCGGCTAATGTCTTGTGGCTGCAATGCTCGCTCCACGTCTGCGCCAACGTTTCCAGTTCCACGTCCGTCGGCTCGCGACCCAGCTGGTTGTAGAAGGCTTGGATCGTCTGCATTTCGGCCAGTTGCAGATAGAGCTGTCCTTCCCGGCTAAGCCGCATCAAGGCCGCATCGTCCAGCTGGCGAATGGCGACGTGCTGCAATTCCAAGCGGTACGGCGCACCAATTTCCAGGTGGTCGAAATCCAACGGCCCCACAATCACCTGCTCGATGGCATCGTTCGCCAGGATCTTGCCAGTGATCACCTGCAGCTGGTCCGCCGGCAGGGGAGAGAGCCAGAATTTGTGGAAGGTGCGAACTTCGTCGACCGGAAGGTCCAGGTCCGCCAGGGCTGCCAGAGCGCTCTGGGCCACCGGGTCCATCACGCCCGGCTTGGGCAGCACGTGCACCAGGCAGGAACCGTGGGGTGGGGCCTGGTTCAGCACCGCATCGCCGACCGGCGCGACCACGGTCCGCTGTACGACCTGGTCCGCCAGCAACTCGTTTGCCAACCGGTCGACTTGAGCACGCTCGATACGCCCCTGGATCAGATAACCGTGAGCCGTGCTGACCTTCAGGTTGGTGATTCCCAGGTCGTTGGCTTCCGTGACAATGGCAGCGGCGACTCGATCCGGGATCCCTTCACGAGCGTGAATGTCAATTTCCCACAACATGGTGTTTTGCACGATCCGAAGATCCCGTTCCTTCAGGAGTTTGGGCGGGCCGCAGCATCGCGCTTGCGTTTGGCTTCCTGTAAAATTTTACGCAGCCGGCGATAATCACCTGCGGCGATGGCCTCGCGCACAGAGTTCAATAATGTCTCAAACCGTGAAAGCGACTTCAAGACGTGGGTCGAATTGGTGCGAAAAATCTGTTCCCACATGTCGACATCGCCTGCTGCAATTCGGGTGGTATCCAGCCAGCCCGATGCGACGTACTCCAAATCCGACGGTCGCGCCGAGGCGGCCAGGGCCGCAGCGACCAGATGGGGCAGGTGGCTGACGGTCGCGATACGCCGATCGTGCTCCCGCGCCGATAGCTGCACAACCTGGGCGCCCAGCGACTCCCAGAACCACCGCAAGCGATCGAGGTCTGCGGTGCGGGTCCGCCGGGTGGGCGTGAGGATCACGCTGCGTCCGACCAGCAAATCCTCTTGGGCGTGTTGCGGACCGGTTTCTTCGCTACCGGCCATGGGGTGGCTACCCAGAAACCGGACTTGGCGGGGGAGTCCGCGGTCCAGGGCGGCGACGATTTCGGCTTTGGTACTGCCGACGTCTGTGATCAGGGCGGCGGCCGGGCAGGCGGCGGCGATTCGACGGACCCTCTCCACGATCGTTTCCACCGGCGTGCAAACGATACTCAAGTCCGCCTCGGCCACACCTTCTTCCAGGTCGGTGGTTGCCGCCGTCAGGGCACCCCGCCGCCGAGCGATTCGCAAGGAGCTTTCGCGGCGGCCGATCCCGATTACCTGTTGAGCCAGTTTGCGGCGGCGAGCGGCCATACCGATCGAGCCGCCGATGAGGCCGACCCCGACAATGGCCAGCGTGCCGATTTTTTTCGAGGCAGCCATGGCTGGGTCGTCCCTGCGAGGAAGAATCGCGAAACGTGGCATTGTAGCAGAGCGGCGGCTGGCTGTCCGGGCGGCCCCCGGCGGGGCCTGCCGGCGAGGGCCGGCTAGCGGTTCGCTGCCGAGATGCCACTTCGGATAGAATCGAGCGGGTGAGAAGGGGCCGTGTTGGTGCTGACCCTCTTTGCCGCGATAACCCGAATTTCCGCAACAGGCCATGGCACGTATCGGTACAAAACCCTTGGCGGCGCTCTGCCGACGAGTCGCCATTGCCCTGGAATCGGGCATCGATGAACGCAGGATCTGGCGGCGGGAAGCCGAGCGGGCGCGGGGTCCCCTCCACATCGCGCTTTGCCGGATCCAGCAGGCAGTCGAGCGGGGCCAGAGCACCGGTGATGGTGTCGGCCAAACGGGCTCGTACTTCCCCCGCCTGTTTCACGAACTGGTGCCATTGGGCGACCAGACCGGCAAATCGGCCACGGTCTTTCGGCGGCTGGCAGATCACTACGAGCATCGGTTGCGGTTACGCCGGGTGTTCCTGGCGGGAATTGCCTGGCCCGTGACGCAGTTGATCGCAGCCGTGGTGGTGGTCGGGTTTTTGATCTGGATCTTGGGGGCAATCGCTCACAACAGGGGCGACGCGCCGTACGATATCCTGGGCCTGGGGCTGCTGGGCAACCGTGGCCTGTTGATTTACGTGTTGCTGGTCGCAGCTGTCTGTGGAACGGGGGTGGCAGCCTACTATGGGTTGCGAAGTGGGGCTGCGTGGGTAGGTCCCGTCCAGCAACTGGTGTTGCGGTTACCGGCGATCGGCAGCTGCCTGCGGACCCTGGCCCTTACCCGCCTGGCCTGGACGCTGGGTTTGTCGTTGGAGGCGGGGATGGATTTGCGGCGGGCTTTGCCGCTGGCTTTGCAGAGCACAGACAATGCGTACTTCATGCGGCACATCCCCAGCGTGCAGGCGGCTGTTGATCGCGGCGAAGAGGCCTTTGTCGCCCTGGCACAGACACACGTCTTTCCCCCCGATTTTCTCGACACGCTGCAANNAAATGTCTTTCCCCCCGATTTTCTCGACACGCTGCAAGTTGGGGAAGAGAGCGGCCGTTTGGAAGAAGCGATGCTGCGGCTGGCCGATCAATACCAGGACCGGGCCCGTGCGGCGCTGGCGACGCTGACTACCTTGGCCGGGTTTGCCGTGTGGGCGCTGGTGGCCCTGATGATTATCGCCATCATCGTCAACATCGTGGCTGGCTATGCCGGTTTTCTCCAGGACATGGCGGGTTAAAGGGTAATCGAGCGGGCGGGGACCCCGTGCGGCTGCGCCTGGGATACCGCCTGGCCGCCCCCTGGCTGAGAGGAGAACTGCCCCTGGCCGCCGGGCGGCCCCACCCCTTGGACGGCCTGATGGGCAGGCCTGCCATGTTTGCGAGAAATCCGGGCTAAAGCCTACAGCCGCTACGACCCCCGAAGTGCCCGCGAGCTAGATTTACCTGGAGGCAGGTTTCGCTCGCTGGATCCAGACAGGATCGCACTGTGGACAACCCCGTGTCTATGAATTCGGTCCCGACCGGTGCACCCGGCATGAATACCGAGCTGGCTGACTTTGCGTCGCCACGGGGGGCCATTCGCTACGTTTGCCTCCTGCTGTTGCTGGCACCCTGGGCGGTCGACGCCCTGCGGGTGATCGCTGAGGGCTTTGAAACGGCAGTCACGCCGGTACCGACCTGCCTGACGGAAATGCACATCGTCCACGGCATGCAGCAAGTGGCGAGTGGGAAATGGTTGTATCCAGTCGTCGACGGCCTGCCGTTGACCTACCACCTTTATCAACCGTTGACCTACCTGCCCGTCGGCTGGGTGGCCGGTTGGCTGGACTGGGATGTCGATCGGTTGCTGGTCGCCGGCCGGATCGTACCATTGGCCAGCCTGTTCGGCCTGTTGTTGGCGTTGGCATATTACGTCTGGCGCCGGACGGGTGACGGGTGGGCCGCGGCGACCTGCGTGTTGATGATGGTCTTCTATCACAGCTCGACGCTCACCGACTTTTTTCGCAATCGCCCCGAGACGCCCGCCTTGCTGTTGACATTTGGCGGTTGGATGGTGGTCCAGCTGCGGCCGCGGCGGTGGCCATTTCTGGCCGCGGTGCTGTTCGTGGCCGCCGTAGCTTTCAAGCCCATCTTTCTGGCCGCGCCGCTGGCCTGCGTTTTGCAATTGCTGTTCCAGCGCAAGGCGAAGGGTCTGATCCAGCTGACGGCCGGCTGCCTGATGCTGGGTGGGGCGCTGGTGGCCGGTGCCTATTACGGGCTGGGGCAGGGCTACTTTCAGCATACCGTATGGGCGATGCAAGCCTGTCCTCTGGACCCACTTGGCGCCTCGAAGTACTTCTACCCGATCCTGATTCACGGCCATTGGGGGATGCTGTTCCCCGCCGCACTGCTGACCACCGCTTGGCTGGCCGTGAAAGGCCGCGAATACAACCTGCTGCTGTACTTGCTGGTCTGTCTGCTGGTGACATCGGTCGCCCACGGCAAACAGGGTGCCGATTTAAGCTATCATGGCGAACTCTCGCTGCTGATGGTCCTGACCGTGGTCAGCGGGCTGTGGACGATGTTTCGAGCCGCGACGTTGCTGGCCTGGGCGCCGCTGCTGTTACTGCTGCTGGGAACGTGGATGCCGATCCATGAATTTGGATCGGGCTGGAACCAGCTGTCGCATCAGCGGATCGTTCGAGC